>CAYREN010000039.1:0-9086 GCA_964423255.1 uncultured Roseivirgaceae bacterium
GCTTATCTAGTTGAATGCACTCACCATGTATGTCGCGAAATAGCATCTTATTATAAGGATAAGGAAGTACAAGTGATTGGGTTTGGAGGATGTTTTCCAAATAACCACGCCGATAAGGTAATGAAACAACTTTGCACGCACCCCAATGTGGGAGGCGTATTGTTGGTTTCATTGGGTTGTGAAAGTTTCAATCGTTTTGACCTCTCTAAGACCATAAAAGAAAGTGGCAGGCAAGTTTCTACAATTGTAATTCAGAAAGATGGAGGAACTAGAAAAGCCATTGCGAAAGGCAGGGCTTGGATTGAGGAAATGCATTTGAAATTACAAAATGACCCCAAAGTTGTAATGGACATAAAAGACATCGTGATTGGTGCGATATGTGGCGGCTCAGATGCTACAAGCGGTATTAGTGGAAATCCTGCTGTTGGATTGACATTCGACCAATTGGTACAATTGAACGCAACGGCCATTTTTGAGGAGACTGGTGAAATGATCGGATTTGAAAATCATATTGCTTCAAGGGCTAAAACACCTGGATTGGCCATAGAACTAAAAAAATCAATTGAGAAAGCAGCCAGGTATTACACGATAATGGGGCATGCAAGTTTTGCGCCGGGGAATGCAGATGGAGGATTGAGTACCATTGAAGAAAAATCTCTAGGGGCTTACAGCAAAGGTGGAAAATCTGAAATAGCTGGTTTGTTGAAGCCAGGAGATATTCCTAAAAATGGTGGACTATATTTATTGGATGTCGTACCAGATGGCGAGCCCAGATTTGGGTTTCCAAATATTAATGATAATTCGGAGATATCAGAATTGATGGCTTGCGGTAGCCATATGATATTGTTTATTACAGGTAGGGGGTCTGTCGTTGGTTCAGCAATTTCCCCGGTAATAAAAATATGTGCTAATCCTGAAACCTACAAAAGAATGGAGGAAGATATGGATATCAATGCAGGAAAAGTGATTTCTGGCGAAGCAGACTTAAATAATATATCAGACGAAATAATGGCTAAAATAATTGAAACAGCAAGCGGTGTTCAAACAGCTTCTGAAACCCTGGGACATCAGGAATTTGTTTTGTCATATAAGTCTTTTGAACCGGCAGGTCCATCTTGTTTGCCATAAATAAAATGTCGCTTAAGAAATAATATGTCTTTAATTGATAGTATAGTAATTGCTCTATATATTATTGTGATATTGGTTGTAGGGCTTTGGGTTGTTCGAAAGCGATCCATGAATGCTGAAGGCTATTTTCTGGCTGGACATTCTCTCAAATGGCCGGTAATAGGTGCTGCACTTTTTGCTTCCAATATTTCCACTGTTCATTTGGTGGGCCTTGCTGCTTCGGGATTTAATGATGGATTAGTTTGGGGTAATTTCGAATGGATGGCAGTTTTTATGCTCGTGATTTTGGGTTTGATATTCTCGCCTTTTTACTTCAAGAACAAAATTGCAACCCTTCCAGAATTTCTTGAAATACGCTATAACTCTTTAGCACGTACCTGCCTGGCAATACTTGCACTGTTGGGTGCGCTTTTTATGCACATTGGGGTAAGCCTTTATGCAGGAGCCGTAGTATTTGAGCACTTTTTTGGTTTGAATGTATATGTCTCTATTTTGGTAATATCAACTATTACTGCCTTGTATACAGTAGTCGGGGGGCTTCAATCCGTTGTGGTCACAGAAACAATACAAACAATAATATTGGTTGGTGGTGCAATAATTCTAACAATTTATGGATTTATGGCACTTCCAGATCATGGGATAGAAAGTTGGGCTGCTTTGAAAGCAGCTGCTAAACCCGAGCAACTAAGTATAATTCCATCATCTTCAAACTCATCCGGTCTCACCTGGTCCGCGATATTGTTGGGGTATCCGGTGCTGGGTATATGGTACTGGTGTGCAGACCAAACTATTGTACAGCGAGTTCTTGCAGCTAAGACATTGAGAGATGCGAAGATCGGACCCTTGTTTGCAGGTGCCATAAAAATATTGCCGATGTTTATAATGGTTTTGCCTGGTGTTTTAGGGTATGTGCTGTTCAAGGATATCATTGTCGATGCTAATGATACATTTCCAGTACTGATCACAGAATTGTTGCCTACTGGGTTAAAGGGGTTGATGGCTGCTGCCTTGTTAGCGGCATTGATGAGTACCATTGCAGCCGCATTAAATAGTGCAGGAACTTTGGTTTCTCTAGACATTGTAAAAAGAAACTATCCAAATATTACAGATAAACAACAAGTGCAAATTGGAAGGGTTACTGCTGTGGTGGTCATGATCATCGCAATTTTATGGTCACCTCTTATTGCGGGGTTTAACAGTATTTTTGAGGCCATTACGATATTGCTGACAGTTATTTCCCCTCCTATAACTACAGTATTTTTTTGGGGAATATTTTGGAAACGGGGAAACGAGCAGGGTGCCATTGCGACTTTTATCGGAGGTTTTCTATTAGGCTTGCTGGTATTTCTCCTGGATTTCCCAGTAATTGGAGATACAAAATTAATAACGGAATCTTTAGGAACGTCCTTCATGATGCAGGCCTGGTGGTTGTTCGTTCTTAGCTCAATTATTTACGTGGTTGCAAGTCTATTAACCGCTGAACCTGATTATAAAAAAATTGAGAGCTGTACATTGAGTTCTCCGCTTGCTTTTTTGAAAAAAGAAGAAGGAGATTCTAACAACGTACCCTTGCTGCTGTCCGGTCTGTTGGTTTTGATTATGATTTTACTTTATTCCTTATTTGGTTAAAATGATAAATATGAACTCAATAACAAAATTAATAGTGGCACTTGCTATCACCTTGGCGGTGACAGCTTGTTCTAATTCAAATAAAGAGGAAGATGCAAATTTTTCAAATAGGGAAGAACCCATAGTAAGCAACGTCAAAAGATTTGGTTCGGTGATCAAGATAAAACCTGAAAAGCTATTGCAATACATGGAACTCCATGCCAACCCATGGCCAGAAGTTCAGGAGCAAATCACTAAAAGCAATATCCGCAACTACTCCATTTATCTTATGGATGATTTCTTGTTTAGTTATTTTGAATATGTAGGAAATGATTTTAAAGGAGACATGGCAAAAATGGCCGAAGACTCAGTTACGCGGGAGTGGTGGAAATTGACTGATCCTTGCCAAATTCCTTTGGAAAGTCGAGCCAAAGGGGAATGGTGGGCAAGCATGGAAGAAGTATTTCATCAGGATTAATATGAAAATGAATAAAGCAGTTCATTTACTACTTATAAAACTATCTGTATTTTTCTCCTACAATGTGAAAAACATAAGACCAAACATTTTCCCAGTCCCGACAGAAAATCTGATGGTAAAAAAAATTATTAAATACCTTTCACTGATTTTATTTTCTTTTTTCTTGTGTCAATGCCAGGCCCCAAAAGAACCTGAATTTATATTTAATGTTAGCCTTTTGGTAAATGAAAATCACACCTGGTTTAAGGCTTTTGAAAATTTTGGACAAAAATTGGAGGAGCGCTCCAATGGCAGAATAAAACTATTAATATATCCATCAGAACAATTGGGTAAAGAAATTGAGACCATTAGACTTATCCAGGCGGAAGTGATAGATATGACAATAACCAGTTCCACATTAAGTAACTGGACTGAAATGTTGGTGTTTTCTGAATTGCCATTTTTATTAAAGGATTCAACAGATATGAAGCGCTTGATAGATGGTCCTGTTGGGAAAAAAATGGAAGAAAAAATGATTCAAGATGTTGGGCTGAGGGCACTATGTTATTTTCAAAGAGGAGAAAGACACCTGACCTCCAACAGGCCAATAAAACATCCCGACGAACTAAATGGATTAATAATCAGGGTTCCCAATGTTCACTCTTTTGTTATAGCCTGGAGCGCCCTGGGTGCCAAACCTACACCAATGTCATTTTCTGAGGTTTTTACATCCCTACAGCAAGGAACAATTGAAGCCCAGGAAAACCCCTTTGCCATGATCAAGAATGCGGGCTTTGCCGAAGTTCAGGAATATGTAAATTTAACCGGTCATGTGGTAAGCTGGGCATACCCAGTAATTGGGGAAAAACAATTTCAAAAATTGCCGAACGACCTAAAAATAATATTTATAGAGGCTGCAAAAGAAATGCAAATATTTGAGCACAAACTTTTTGTTGAAAATGAAAAAAATGTGCAGGAGGAATTAAAAGCCCTGGGGATGAAGTTTGTGAGTGTTGATAAAGATGCTTTTATCCAAAAAGGTGAAAAGGATATTTATAATAGTCTATCAAAAGAAATGCAGCTTGTATATCGTCAAATTAAAAGTGAACAAAAATGAAACTATATAAAGCTATAGGGAGCTTTCTCAAGTATGGAACTTTGATCAGTATTACGGGATTAATATTAACCGTTCTTCTTCAAGTATTTTCTCGTTATTTTTTGCCAAATTCCCCTT
This sequence comes from uncultured Roseivirgaceae bacterium, assembly GCA_964423255.1. Taxonomy (GTDB): domain Bacteria; phylum Bacteroidota; class Bacteroidia; order Cytophagales; family Cyclobacteriaceae; genus JAAUQL01. Next base: position 4,428 of record CAYREN010000039.1, read on the forward strand.
CCTGGACTGAAGAAGCAGCTCGCTTATTTTTTGTATTCTCAATAAGTTTTGCTTCCGGGTTGGCACTAAAAAATAATTCCTATGTTCATTTAGATATGTTTTATAATCTCTTGAGTCAAAGGTTGAAAAGTATTTTAAACCTGGCAATACCATCAATTTCTTTTTTACTATTTGCTATTATGGCAATTTATTCCGTTGAGCTTATTGTTCTTGGGATGGCAGAAAAATCGCCTGGGTTAAAAATCAAAATGAGTTTCTTTTTCATCAGTATGTTAATAATGAATACCTCTATTTGTTTTTATGCCTGGCATATGATCACAAAATCATATAAACAACTAAAGAAATGATTTGGATATTATTTGCATGTTTTGTCATTGCGCTGATTTTAAGATTTCCAATTGCCTTTTCATTGGGTCTCTCCTGTGTTATCTATCTATTAGTAAAAGGAACACCACTGATCATTGTCCCCATGAAAATGTATTCTGGTATTGATGTATTTGTATTGCTGAGTATTCCGGGATTTATAATTGCAGGAAATTTAATGAATCAGGGAGGGCTTACAGAAAAAATAATTAAGTTTTGTAATCATATATTAGGACATATCAGAGGTGGGTTATCATTGGTTAATATAGGAGCATCCATGCTCTTTGCAGGGATATCTGGTACGGCAATTTCTGATACAGCCAGTATGGGTTCAGTTATGATTCCGGCCATGAAAAAAGAAGGCTATGATGTAGATTATTCTTGTGCCATTACCGCTGCCTCGTCCACAGTTGGACCAATAATACCACCAAGTGTACCTATGATTATCGCTGCTACTCTGAGTGGTTTATCAGTGGGTAAGTTGTTTTTGGCCGGAGCCATTCCGGGATTATTATTAGGCATAGGGATGATGCTTGTAGCCTATTTCATTGCAAAAAGGAAAAACTATCCAAAACACCCAAAAAGCAGCTTTAAAGAAATAATTCGTGGATTTATTGATACTTTTTGGTCTCTTTTAATGATGTTTATAATTCTCTTTGGAATTATCGGAGGGATCTTTACACCTACAGAAGCTTCTGTCATAGCCATATTGTATGCCTTGATAATTGGACGGTTTGTTTATAGAAAACTAAATTTTAAAAATATTCAGGTGGTGCTTTTGAGCTCGATGAAAACGTCGGCGTCATTAATGGTCTTGGTTGGGTTTGCAAATCTCTTTGGATGGATCTTGATCATTGAACAAGTTCCTCAGATGATTGCCAGCGAAATCCTTGATTTTACAACAAATAAATATGTTGTTCTGCTGCTGATAAATATATTACTTATTATCGTGGGAACCTTCATGGAAACGATTGCGGCCCTGCTCATTTTATTTCCAATCTTACTTAACGTTGCTGTTTCGGTAGGTGTTGACCCCATTCATTTTGGTATAATTGCAGTTTTAAACCTGATCATAGGTCTCACAACCCCACCCGTTGGTGTATGTCTGTTTGTGGCATCCAGCATAGGTAAAGTTTCTATTGGCAAGGTTGCCAAGGCTGGATTACCCTTTCTATTGATAAATTTATTCATATTGATATTAGTCACTTTATTTCCAGACTTGTCACTTATTTTACCTGAATTATTTATGGATTAATTTAATTATGAGAAATTCAGTTTATTTATTGTTTATAGTACAATTGGTTTTTTTCTCATGCAAAGAGGAAAGGAAAGAACCAAACATCGTCATCATTTTGGCCGATGATCTCGGCTATGGAGATCCACAGGTTTATAATTCTGATTCTAAGATACCCACACCAAATATAGATCAATTGGCCAGAGAAGGGATGCGATTTACAAATGCTCATACGCCAAGTAGTGTTTGTACACCTACGAGATACGGATTGTTGACGGGCAGATATGCATGGCGAACTGTCTTGAAAAAAAGTGTCCTTTGGATGTGGGACAAACCATTGATAGAAACTGACAGACTTACTTTTCCTAAAATGCTAAAATCAAAAAATTATTCAAACGCCTGTATTGGAAAATGGCATTTGGGTTGGAGATGGCCTTCTAACCAGGGTGAAGGTTATATGAATGACACCATTTCAATAGGAGATTATGGTCTCAAAGGAAGAAATGAGTTGTGGAAAAAGATTGATTTTTCTAAGGAAATTGGTGGAGGGCCATTGGAAGCTGGATTTGATTATTATTTTGGCGATGATGTTCCCAACTTTGCTCCTTATACATTTTTTGAGAATAATATTTTACTTAATGTTCCAAATCAAATCAAACCTAAGGATATGTATGGTGGACAGGGCCCGATGTCTGAAGGATGGAAACTGGAAAATGTCATGCCGGAAATCACAAAAAGAGCAGTAAGATATATTGAAAAACAATCTCAAAAAAATCAGCCTTTCTTTCTTTATTTTGCTTTAACGGCACCTCATACCCCTATTGCTCCTACTGATGATTTTAAAGGAAAAAGTCAAGCAGGGTTGTATGGCGATTTTGTAAATGAAGTGGATTGGTCGGTAGGTCAAATTATTGAAGTTTTGAAAAAATCAGGTCAATTTGAAAATACCCTCTTATTTTTCACTTCTGACAATGGTTCTCCTCAAAGGGACGGCACCAACATGGGGGGTGCAATTGGGTCCGTAAAAAAGTATGGACATAATCCAAGTGGACCATGGAGAGGAATGAAAGCAGATATCTGGGAAGGAGGTCATCGCGTACCATTTATTGTTTCCTGGCCTGGCAATATAAAAGCCAATACTGTAAGTGACCAAATTATTTGCCTGACTGATGTTATTTCTTCTGTAGCCTCAATTTTTGGTATATCAAATGAAACTCGAACTATGGAAGACAGTTATAATATTACGCCTATTCTTTTTGGAATTGATCGTCCGATAAGAACATCCATAGTACATCATTCAATAGATGGTACTTTTTCCATAAGAAAGGACAATTGGAAACTAATTCTTGGTAAAGATTCAGGTGGATTTAGCAAAGGAATAAAGACCGAAGGTATTCCTGTGGATACAGATGGGCAACTTTATAATTTATCCGATGATCCATCTGAACAAATGAACCTTTATGCCGAATTGCCTGGAAAGGTGAAAGCATTAACAATATTATTAGATCAAACAAAACATCTAAATATAAATGAATAAGATCACAAAAATCCCGTTCATATTGCTTCTGGCAATTATTTATTCAGTTTCCAATGCACAATCCCAAATGTCTCCATTGGGAAATTACGTAGAAATATTGCCCTCTGACACTAAAGAAGATATCATAAAAAAGGCTGCCAATGTAACGCCAAGCGCAAAGCAATTGGCTTGGCAGGAAATGGGATTAACAGCCTTTCTTCATTTTGGGATCAATACATTTACAAATAGAGAATGGGGTGATGGAAAAGAAGACCCACAAATTTTTAATCCCAGCCAACTGGATGCCGGACAATGGGTTAAAACTTGCAAAGATGCCGGTATGAAACTCATCATTATTACTGCAAAGCATCACGATGGTTTTTGTCTGTGGCCAAGTGATTATACGGAACATTCTGTTAAAAGTAGTTCTTGGAAAAACGGGAAAGGTGATGTGGTAGGAGAGCTGGCCAAGGCATGTAGGGATCAGGGGATGAAGCTCGGCATTTATCTCTCTCCCTGGGATATGAATAGTCCTGTCTATGGTACTGAAGAATACAATAATTATTTTGTTCATCAACTGACTGAATTATTAACGAACTATGGAGATGTGGCTGAAGTTTGGTTTGATGGTGCAAACGGAGAAGGGCCTAATGGTGTAAAACAGGTTTATGATTGGCAAAGATATTATCAAACCATAAGGGAATTGCAACCTAGTGCTGTTATTGCCATTGTGGGGCCGGATGTCCGCTGGGTTGGTACAGAGTCGGGCTATGGCAGAGACACCGAGTGGAGTGTGGTGCCTGCAAATACGCAGGATGAAGATGATATTTCCGCACAATCTCAACAAGAAGCCGGGACGTTTAGACCACAGGTTGATGCCATGGCAAAAGATATTGGTAGTCGTGAAAAATTATTAAACGCCAAACGGTTGGTCTGGTATCCTTCTGAAGTTGATGTATCAATCAGGCCGGGTTGGTTTTATCACCCCAAACAAGATAGTAAAGTAAAAAGTGTAGAAAAACTGCTGGATATTTACTATAGTTCTGTGGGCAAAAACTCTTTGCTCCTATTAAATATACCTCCTGATAAAAGAGGGCTAATTCATGAGAATGATGTCAGAGTCTTGAAAAAGTGGAAAGAAAATATAGACATGACATTCGAGGTGAACCTGGTTGCTGAGGCTAATATCAAAACCAAAAAGCGTCAAAATGGTTCTGATCCAAAAAACCTGATCGATGGTGATTATGACACGTACTGGATGTCAGAGGAAGAAACACAGGCAATTGAATTCTCATTGAATGGGGAAAAAACTTTTGACTGCTTATTACTCCAGGAGAAAATCACTGTAGGCCAGCGGGTAGAAAAATTTAAATTCGAAGCAAAAATTGATGGCAAGTGGAATCTCATTTCTGAAGGAACTACCATTGGGTATAAGCGATTACTCCAATTTTCTGAAGTGACTGCAACTGAAGTAAAGTTGACCATTTTACAGTCCCGTGCTGCGCCGGCTTTGGCAGAATTTGGCATTTATAAATCTGTAAATATT
>CAYREN010000039.1:9186-13651 GCA_964423255.1 uncultured Roseivirgaceae bacterium
AAGCCCTAAAAGCATTTCAAGACAAGCGATTTGGTATGTTTATCCACTGGGGTCCGGTGACACTTCGAGGCACGGAAATAGGGTGGTCAAGGGGTAACGGTGTGCAGATTGAAGAATACGACAATTTATATAGAGAGTTTAATCCAGTATTATTTAATGCCGCAGATTGGGTGCAAACAGCTAAAAATGCTGGAATGAAGTACATTATCCTGACTTCAAGACATCACGATGGATTTAGTCTTTGGGACAGCCAATATACAGATTATGACATGGCAAGTACTCCTTACGGTAGAGGGGTGATAAAAAATCTGGCTGATGAATGTGAAAAGCAAGATATTGATTTTGGTTTTTATTACTCTATTTGTGACTGGCAGCATCCTGATTATCCAGTAAAATACCCTGATCCAAATTACAAATTTCATTTAGAGAAAGAAATTACCGATCCTGTTGTAAAAGCACAAATGGACAGATATATCATGTTTATTAAAAATCAATTAAAGGAACTGATCGACAATTATGATCCCTCTTTTATTTGGTTTGATGGAGAATGGGAATGGGCCTGGACACATGAAATGGGCATGGATTTGTATGCCTATTTGCGAGGATTAAAAGACGACTTGCTAATCAACAATCGTGTAGACAAAGGACGGCAAGGAATGGAAGGCACTACCAAGAGCAATATTTTTGCCGGAGATTACTCCACTCCTGAGCAGCGTGTAGGGAATTTTGACAATGAGAATGCCTGGGAAACTTGCATGACGATAGCAAAACAATGGGCATGGAAAGCCAATGATAAAATCAAATCGAAAAAAGAGTGTATTCATACGCTATTGCAGACTGTTGGAGGTGATGGCAATTTATTGTTTAATGTAGGCCCAATGGCTGATGGCCGAATAGAACAACGTCAGATTGACCGTTTGAAGGAAATGGGAGACTGGCTAAAAATAAATGGTGAGGCCGTATATGAAACAAGGGGCGGACCATATTTGCCAACCGATTATTTGGTCAGTACGAGAAAAGGAAATAACATATACTTACATCTGCTGAAGAACCCTGGAAGAGATTTTAGATTGCCTTTTGTCAAGGGAACAAAGATCAATAGAGCATATTTTATTGATGGAAATATTGATGTGGATTTTAGTCAAGACAAAGAATCAATTAACCTCAACTTACCGAAAACTTTACCAGATAATATCGCTACTGTTATTGTTTTGGAATTGAACAAACCGGCAGTTGATATAGAGGTGATTGAGCGATTGAGGTATTAAACAGAAGAAAAAGCTAAATGAGTAGATCAATTGTTATAAAAAAAGCAACGTCTTCCGATGTCTGTTTTAAGTTGCAGGATGGTGCTGGGTCAGATGCAGTACACACTTCCCCAACTTATGCTTATGCTGTCTGCAAGTTACAAACAGGTCAAAAAATTGAAGGTATCGGATTGGCTTTTACTTTGGGGAAAGGCAATAACCTGGTATGTCAGGCTATAGATTATTTAGTTAAACATATCGAAGGTCAGGAAATCAATGAGTTGATGAATAACTTTGGACAGACATCAAAGGCCATGGCTGATGATCCTAATTTTCGGTGGCTTGGGCCTCACAAAGGAGTAGTCCACCTGGCATTGGCAAGCGTAACTAATGCTTGTTTTGACTTGTGGGCAAAAGCCAAAGATGTTCCATTGTGGAAGTTGTTGATAGACTTGCCTGCTGAATCAATCACCAATACACTAGATCTGTCCTATCTGGAAGATGTGATGACACAAAAGGAAGCTATTTCCATTCTTGATAAAGCTGCTTCAACGAAAGATGAACGTGAGGGTATTTTGAAGGTCGGATACCGTGGTTATGATACATCTATTGGTTGGTTCAATTATAGCGACGAAAAGATAGTATCGAAAATCAGCATGGCAATGGATGCAGGATTTACTGCCATGAAATTGAAAGTAGGATCAGAGGATGCTGATCGGGATATCCGACGGGCCCATTTGGTTAGAAAAACAGCAGGAGATCAAGCCACCATTATGCTGGATGCTAACCAGCAATGGAATTTGCCAAAAGCCATCGAAGTATGCAGGGAGTTGAAAGGAATAAATCCATTCTGGATAGAAGAACCAACTCACCCTGATGATATAGCGGCACATGTGGTGCTGTCTAAAGAAATTGAACCGATGAAACTGGCTTTGGGAGAACATGTGCCAAATAGGATAATCTTTAAAAATTTTCTTCAATCCAGTTCCATGCATTTCAACCAGGTGGATGCCTTGAGAGTGGGAGGGATTTCTGAATTTATAGCCATCAGCTTAATGTCTAAAAAATTTGGAATACCTGTTGTGCCACATGTTGGAGACATGGGACAAATTCATCAGCATTTGGTGTTATTTAATCATATTTCTATTGGGCATGATGCCATTTTTCTAGAGCATATTCCACATCTAAAAAATTATTTTAGGCATCCGGCACAAATTATTGATGGGTATTATAAAACACCTCAAGAGCCAGGAATGAGTAGCGATCTTGTTTCTTACACAAAGTAAAAGATTAAAATTATAAATGAATATTATCAACAACTTTGAATTACCCAAGAGAAAAAGTCCAATCGCTATAATTGGGGCTGGAGGTATAGTAAAGGATGCCCACCTGCCTGCCTATAAAAAAGCTGGATTTGAGGTAAAAGCAATATTTGATTTGGATTACAAAAAAGCGATACATTTAGCTCGTGATTTTGGAATTGAAGTGGTTTGTAAAAATTTGGATGAATTGATTGGTGTTGCAACAACGCAAAAATGTGTGTATGATATGGCTTTACCCGCATCGGCCATATTATCCGTTTTACCTCAATTACCAGAAGAGTCAGGTGTGCTCATACAAAAACCTATGGGTACAAATTTGAAGCAGGCATTGGCGATATTAGATATATGTAGGAAAAAGAAACTGGTAGCTGGAATAAACTTTCAACTGCGCCATGCCCCTTACGTCACAGAGGCAAAGAAAATAATAGATCAGGGCTTAATTGGTGATTTACACGATATAGATGTACGAATGAATGTGTTCACTCCCTGGCATCTTTGGAAATTTTTGTTTGATCTTCCGCGGGTAGAAATATTATACCATAGTATTCACTATATTGACATGATCAGGTATTTTTTGGGAAACCCGGAAGACATCTATGCCAAGACAACAAAAAACCCATTACTAAAGGAACTTGCATCAAGCCGGTCTTCTATAATTATGGATTATGGTGATGTAATCAGGGCCAATATAAATATAAACCATGATCACAGGTTCGGACTAAAACATCAGGAATCCTATTTCAAATTTGAAGGCACCGAAGGCGCAATAAAAATAAGAGTAGGAGTTTACCTAAATTATCCAAAGGGACTACCAGATGAGTTTGAATACATTTACTTAAAAAACCATAAAGATTGGCAGAAAATGAAAATTGAAGGTACATGGTTTCCTGACGCTTTTATTGGTCCGATGGCTGGTCTTATGTGTAAAATGGAAAATCAGGAATATGAGTATATCAATTTAGTAGATGACGCAATACGCACGATGGAGCTGGTAGAAAAATGCTATCAATTCAATGATAGATGGAAATAAACTTGAACTAAATATATTAGGTAGTATTGTCTAAAATAGAGAAAAAAATCTAATTTGTAATATAAACGATATGAGTTTTATGGTAAGCAAAATTTTCAATTTATCTGGAAAAAAGGCCATTGTTACCGGAGGAGGAAGTGGTATTGGAAAGGCAATTGCCTTAGCCCTGGCCGGTAATGGAGCTGAAGTAGTAATTTTTGAATTGAATAAGGAAAATGGACAGGACGTGGCCGATGAGATAATGACTTCTGGAGGAAAAGCAAGTTGTATCAGTTGTGACGTTTCGGACGTCGAAAGCGTCACTGCCGCATTTAAATTTGCAACTGAAAATAGTTACTTAGACATATTAATAAATAATGCGGGTATCGCACATATTGGCAGTGTTACTGAGACTTCTCCTAATGATTTTGATAAAATATTTGGTGTAAATGTGAAAGGAGTTTATCACTGTCTTAAAGAAGGAGTAGAGAGGATGAAAACAAATGGCGGGGCAATCATTAATGTATCTTCTGTAGCAGCACATGTTGGTATTTCTGATCGATTCGCTTATTCTATGAGCAAAGGTGCAGTGCATGCCATGACATTATCTGTAGCAAAAGATTATCTCGCTAATAATATCAGATGCAACAGCATTGCACCAGCAAGAGTTCATACGCCTTTTGTAGATGGGTTTTTATCCAAAACCTATCCGGGGAATGAAAAACAAATGTTTGAAAAATTATCAAAAACCCAGCCTATTGGAAGGATGGGAAAACCAGAAGAAATTGGAGCATTGGTCCTATACCTATGTTCATCAGAAGCATCATTTATTACAGGAAGTTGTTTTCCCATTGATGGAGGATTTGTCACATTGAATAATTAATTTA
>CAYREN010000039.1:13751-20398 GCA_964423255.1 uncultured Roseivirgaceae bacterium
GAACCTGTGAAAAGACCAGGAAAGATCATTTGCATTGGGCTTAATTACCAAAAGCATGCAGAAGAAAGTGGATTGGCTATACCGACAGAGCCGATTGTATTTTTTAAAGCAACGTCAGCAATTATCGGTCCTAATGATAATATTTTTATTCCTAAAAATAGTAAAAAGACAGATTGGGAAGTCGAATTGGTAGTAGTGATTGGCAAAAGAGCTAATTATATAACCAAAGAAGAAGCTTTGGATCATGTGGCTGGTTATATGTTGCATAATGATCTTAGCGAACGCGAGTTCCAATTAGAAAAAGGAGGGCAATGGGTAAAAGGGAAAAGCTGTGATACTTTTGCCCCTTTGGGTCCATACTTGGTTACTAAAGATGAAATATCGAATCCAAATAATCTTGGACTCTGGTTGTCAGTGAATGGCAATAAGGTACAAAATGGCAATACCAGTGATTTTATATTCAATGTCGAGGAGGTCGTCTCATACCTTTCTCAATTCATGAGCCTGATGCCTGGAGATATTATATCGACAGGAACTCCAGAGGGGGTGGGATTTGGTTTTAATCCACCTGTTTACTTAAAAGATGGAGATGTTGTAGAACTGGGGATTGATGGTCTGGGTACTGCGAAACAAAATGTAAAAGCTTGGTCCAATGAAAATTGACGCCCATCAGCATTTTTGGCAATTTGATCCTTTGAGAGACAATTGGATCACAAATGAAATGATGGTAATAAAAAGAGATTTTCTTCCTGGTGATTTAAAATCTATTCTCATTGAAAATAAGATGGATGGATGTGTGGCTGTCCAGGCAAGTCAATCTGATGAAGAAACAGAATTTTTGCTGAACCTCTCAGAAAATCATCCATTTATAAAAGGCGTCGTCGGTTGGGTTGACCTATTGGGAAGTGATCTGGAAGGGAGATTGGAATATTATAAAAATCGAAAAACCTTTAAAGGAGTCAGGCACATTTTGCAGGCTGAACCTGAAGGTTTTATGTTAGATGCTGATTTCATTCGTGGGATAAGCAAATTGAGTAAAAACGGATTTTCGTATGACATATTAATTAATGAAACTCAGCTCCAATCAACATGTAAAATGATCAGTAAATTACCTAAAATGCACTTGGTGATTGATCATATTGGTAAGCCGAACATTAGGCATAAATCATTTGATCATTGGGCAAAGTATATGAAAGTCCTTAGCGAATATGATCATGTTAATGTGAAGCTTTCAGGAATGGTTACAGAAGCCTCCTGGCAAGGTTGGACAATAGATGATTTGAAAATATACGTTGATTTTTGCCTTGAACATTTTGGTGCTGAAAGACTTATGTTTGGCTCAGATTGGCCGGTTTGCTTATTGGCGGGATCATATGATCAAGTGTACAAAGCATTATTATCATGTATTAAGGAATTGTCCAATACAGAGCAATCACAGATTTTAGGTGGTACTGCTGTAGATTTTTATCAATTGGTATGAATAGATATGGAATTTATAAAGGTATTAAGGTTCAGTTAATAGAGTTTATAAAACGATATAAAAACCAATGAAAGTAGGTCTCTTTATCCCATGCTATATTGATCAATTTTATCCACAAGTTGGCATTAGTACATTGCTACTACTGGAAAAACTTGGGGTGGATGTTGATGCTCCAGCAAATCAAACCTGCTGTGGGCAGCCATTGGCTAATTCTGGTCTGCAAAATGAGACGATTGGAATATCCAGGCATTTTATAAATCTATTTAGTGATTTCGATGCTATCGTCAGTCCTTCAGGGAGTTGTGTCTTACAGATTAAAGAACACGTTCCCAAAGAATTACACGATGAGAGATATTTCCATGTCAAAAATAATATTTTCGAACTGACGGAGTTTATTACCGATATATTGAAAATTGAAAAAATTGATGGTTATTTCCCTCACAGAGTAGGTTTGCATAAAAGCTGCCATGGGTTGCGGGGTCTTAGAAATGGAAAGTCAAGCGAATTGGCAGGAAAAGGATTTTCCAAATCAGGTCAGCTACTTTCTTCACTAAAGGATATTCAACTTGTAGATCTTGATCGTTCTGATGAATGTTGTGGTTTTGGTGGCACATTTAGCGTGTTTGAAGAAGCTGTATCAGTTCAAATGGGCAAAGACAGAATAAAAGATCATCTTTCTCATGATGCGGAAATCATTACGAGTACGGACATGTCATGCCTGATGCATCTGGAAGGATTGATAAATAGAAATCTTCAGCCACTCAAAGTAATGCACATAGCGGAGATATTAAACACAGCCATATCATGAAACATTCGCAAGCTGCAAATGCATTTTTAAAAAATGAATCAAGAGCCCAATGGCACGATGAGGCACTCTGGTTTGCAAGAGAAAAGAGAGATATTCAAAAAAACCAGGTTACAGATTGGGAAGTACTACGAGAACGTGCATCACAAATTAAGGAGCACACACTTTCCAATCTCGATGATTATTTAAAAGAATTTGAAAAAAATGCAGTTGCTAATGGGATAGAAATTCATTGGGCATCAAATGCTGAAGAGCATAACCAAATCGTGTTCAATATTCTTCATAACTCAGACGTCAGTAAGCTTGTTAAAAGCAAATCCATGCTCACCGAAGAATGCAAAATGAATCCATTTCTTGAGCGTTTGGGTATAGAGGTAATCGAATCTGATCTTGGTGAACGCATCCTTCAACTCGACCGGCAAGAACCCAGCCATATTGTGATGCCGGCAATTCACATGAAAAAGGAAGAAATTGGAAAATTATTTGAAAAAGAACTTCATACGGAAACCGGAAATGCTGACCCCCAATATCTTACAACAGCAGCAAGGAAAAGCCTCAGAAAGCATTTTTTGGAAGCTGAAGTTGCCCTCACTGGAGTAAATTTTGCTATTGCTGAATCCGGGGGCTTCGTTGTTTGCACAAACGAAGGTAATGCTGATATGGGCGTACACCATGCAAGAATTCATATCGCCTCCATGGGCATCGAAAAACTGATACCAAAAAAAGAGCATCTTGCAGCATTTATCAGACTATTGGCCCGTAGCGCCACCGGACAACCAATCACAAACTACACTTCTCATTTTCAGAAACCAGAAAAAGGTAAAGAAATCCATATCATTCTTGTTGATAACGGTCGTTCACAGCATCTTGGGAAAGAAAAATTTTGGCGGGCCCTAAAATGCATCCGTTGTGGAGCTTGCATGAATACTTGCCCTATTTATAGACGAAGCGGAGGACATAGTTATGGATACACTGTTCCCGGGCCAATTGGTTCTATCCTTACACCAGGCATTGATTTGAAACAATATGCAGATCTTCCCTTTGCCTCCAGCCTGTGTGGATCGTGCAGCGATGTGTGTCCAGTAAAAATTGACATTCATGAGCAGTTGTACCAATGGAGGCAGGAAGTATATAAACACGGACATCTTTCATGGATTAAAAAAATAGGATTAAAAGCTATTGGCAGGATATTATCCAGTCCGCAACTCTATCAATTAGTGGGAGCTCTTGCTCGTTTTTCATTAAAGTATGCTCCAAGATTTTTAATATATAATCAAATCAATACCTGGGGAAAATCACGGGAAATTCCATTACCTCCAAAGCAGAGTTTTCAAGAATGGTATAATGAAAATAGAAAGAGATCATGAGTAGAGACACTATATTGAAAAGCATTGCTGCTAATAAACCAGTTAATATCAATTTACCAAAACCCATTTTCAATGGGGATAATGAATTGGAAGATCTAACTCTAAAATTTGTCGAATTAGCAAAAAGTGCCGGTTCCGAAATAGTTGAAATGGATTCAATGGGAAATGTAAAGGATTGGATAAACCAACAAAAAAGTATTGGGGAAGATGTATTGGTTCTAACACAAATAGCTCAAAATCAAGCTGAACAAATGCTCCCTGAAAATGAATTTAACAATTCGAATATTGTTGTACTTAGAGGTCAATTTGGTGTAGCTGAAAACGGGGCAATTTGGATAAATGAACAACATATGCAAATAAGGAAGCTTCCCTTCGTTGCTAATCATCTTGTGTTGTTACTGGATAAAAAGGATATTCTTGTCGATATGCACCATGCATATGATCAAATTGATCTGAATGCGACTGGCTTCGGGGTCTTTATAGCGGGTCCTTCAAAAACTGCAGATATTGAGCAATCGCTTGTCATTGGTGCTCATGGGCCAATAAAACATACGATTTTGATTATAGGTTAATATCAATAATAAGGGAAATGAAATACCGCCCGATATGGCTATTAAAATCGATCATTTTGCATTTATTTTTAATACTGAAAAATAGCATAACAGATTAAAAAATTCAGCGGGCAGAATGAAGACTAAATTTTACATATTAGAAGCAATTTTTCCCTTCACCATTGCAATGAACATTAAAGTTTCAAATTATTATTGTATCTTTGCAAAAGGTAGATATTGAATGTCTTTCTCAAGAAATTTTTAAACAAATATTTCAGTAGGACATTGTGAAAATCTCTTTGTTTCATGAAGTTTGCCTCAGTTCACTGTTCATGTAGAACAATGTTTTATTATTATTATTTACAAAAAAATATTGAATGGCGAGATCGCAAGAAACCTTTAACAAAAAAGAAAAAGAAAAGAAGCGTTTAAAGAAACGATTGGATAAACAAAAGAAGAAAGAAGAACGCAAAGCAAATTCAGAAGGGGTAAGCAGTAGCTTGGATGATATGTTGGCCTATGTTGATGAATTTGGTAACATTACCGACACACCTCCAGATCCGGCTAAGAAAACAAAAGTAAATGCTAAGAGTATTGAGATTGCTGTTCCAAAAAGGAAAGCAGTTGATCCGACATTGCCTCGAACAGGAAGAGTAGAATTTTTCAACGATACTAAGGGATTTGGTTTTATTAAAGAAATTGAAACTCAAGAAAAATTCTTTGTTCATGTTAATGGTTTAACCGAAGAGATAAGGGAAGGAGATAAAGTATCATTTGAGCTTGAACGTGGTATGAAAGGTATGAATGCGGTCAGGGTAAAAAAGGTTTAATTTATTGACCTTTTATTTTTCATTTTCCTAATTAGACAAAACAAGTTTAACAAATTTGATTTCTATTTATACTCATTATACCATGAGTTTTGTAATCAATTCATTTATACCATATCTCAATAATATTTAGCTGAAAGAATAAAAAGAGCAGAAATAATTAAGTCTCCAATCGCTAATTGCGAAAGAATAAAGCCCTGAAATTTAAGTTAATGTCTGACCAATAAAAATGAATTAATTGAACGTCCTTTTGTTTTAATATGTTGTTAATGTAACTAAGCATGTCTATATCTAATAAAATATCTTTTGCCTCCGGAGAACGTGATTTTTCCATAACGCTTAATCGGCGGGTAAATGAATATTTTAAAACAAATAATCTAAATCGATATGCCAATAGTGAAATGATAGTTAAATCATTCATCATGTTTTCACTATTTTTTATTCCATATGGCCTTGTAGTAACCGAGCTTGTTACAAGTTTAGTTTGGCTTTTATTACTCGTGGGAATTATGGGTTTTGGAATTGCTGGAATTGGATTGTCTGTGATGCATGATGCCAATCATGGTGCCTATTCAAACAAGTCATGGGTTAATATTATCATTGGCTATTCAATAAATATGGTTGGGGCAAATTCATTTAATTGGAAAATACAGCATAATGTGCTTCACCATACCTTTACGAATGTATATGAAGAAGATGAAGATATTAGCCAACATGGGGTATTGAGACTTTCACCAGATTCTAAGTGGAAAAAAATGCATAAATACCAATTTATTTACGCTTGGTTTCTTTATGGACTTATGACAATTGTTTGGGTAACCATACAAGATTTTATTCGCATGTTGAGGTATTCGCAAAATGGATTAGCTAAGAGAAATCATGCTAATATCCCAAAAGAGTGGATTATTCTCATTTTGTCAAAAATTCTATATGTGGCTTACATATTTATTGTCCCATTGCTTTTTACATCTTTGCTTTGGTGGCAAATACTCATTGGTATTTTGGTAATGCATTACATTGCAGGATTTATTTTGGCTATAGTTTTTCAACCTGCGCATGTAATTGAAGGAACAGAATATCCTTCACTGAATGAAAAAAATATAATTGAATATAATTGGGCAGCTCATCAACTTCACACAACTACAAATTTTAGTAATAATAGCAAAATATTTTCGTGGTATATAGGAGGTTTAAATTTTCAAATTGAGCATCATTTATTCCCAAATATATGTCATGTACATTATCGAAAAATATCTAAGATTGTGCGAACAACAGCTGCAGAATTTGGGTTGCCTTATAAAAGTGTTCGTACGTTTATTGAAGCACTGCATGGTCATCTTCAATTGTTAAAAAAATTGGGATCTAAACCTATTTAGTATTTCAATTTTATATTGAAAAGAGAAAAGTAGATTATTATAATTAAATTATTTATATACAAATGAAAGGAAAAGTAAAATTTATTAATGAAGACAAAGGTTTTGGATTTATTAAATCTCCAGATACTCGTGAAGATATATTTGTTCATTCTTCTGGACTGATAGATGAGATATGTGAGCATGACAAAGTGGAATTTGATGTGGAAAATGGAAAAAAAGGAATGAGTGCTATCAATGTCAG
>CAYREN010000040.1:0-19795 GCA_964423255.1 uncultured Roseivirgaceae bacterium
AAGTAAAAGATATTGCAAAGGATCTTATTGCCCTATATGCCAAAAGAAAAGCTGCCCCAGGATTTTCGTTTTCGGAAGATAATTACCTTCAAGCTGAGCTGGAAAGTTCGTTTCTTTTTGAGGATACACCAGATCAGGCAACTGCGACAATTGATGTAAAAAATGATATGCAAGTTGCCCACCCCATGGATCGATTGATTTGTGGAGATGTGGGTTTCGGTAAAACAGAAATTGCAATTCGAGCAGCATTCAAAGCTGCTCTTGATGGAAAACAAACTGCAATACTTGTTCCAACCACTATATTAGCCATGCAACATTTTCGCTCCTTTAGTGAACGATTAAAAAACCTTCCAATAACTATAAATTATATCAATCGATTTAAAACTACTAAAGAAGTAAAGCAAATTCTTTTGGATACTAAAGTTGGAAAAATTGATATATTAATTGGTACTCATAGAATCGTAAATAAAGATGTAGTATTTAATGACCTGGGGTTGCTGGTGATTGACGAAGAACAAAAATTTGGTGTAAGTGTTAAAGAGAAACTTAAAAATTTTAGAATCAATGTTGATGTACTTACCTTGACGGCAACTCCAATACCCAGAACCTTGCACTTTTCGCTAATGGGTGCCAGAGATTTAAGCATCATTGCTACACCTCCTCCAAATCGCCAGCCTGTAACTACCGAAATTAATACATTTAGTGAATCAATCATTCGAGATGCAATCAGCTTTGAATTGCAAAGAGGCGGGCAAGTATTTTTTGTTCACAATAGGGTAAAAGATATTGAGCAAGTTGCCAATATTATTCTGAAGTTAGTTCCCGATGCCAATATTTTAGTTGCTCATGGTCAAATGGATGGTAAAAGGCTCGAAAAAACAATGATGAAATTTATAGATGGAATTGCTGACGTTTTGATTTCAACAAATATTATTGAATCTGGTCTTGATATCCCAAACGCCAATACAATAATTATCAATCATGCACATATGTTTGGCTTGTCAGATTTACATCAAATGCGTGGTAGAGTTGGAAGATCAAATAAAAAGGCTTTTTGTTATTTGCTTGCACCTCCAACTATTGGGTTATCTTCTGAGGCAATAAAAAGATTGAAATCTCTGGAAGAGTTCTCTCATTTGGGAGATGGCTTTAAGGTTGCCATGCGCGATCTCGATATCCGGGGTGCTGGCAATATGCTTGGTGGGGAGCAAAGTGGCTTTATAAATGATTTGGGGTTTGATACTTATCATAAAATATTAGATGAAGCAGTACTAGAGTTGAAGGAAACAGAATTTAAAGAATTATTTATAGGTGAATTGGACAATTACGAATCGTTAATTGCTACCGATTGTATAATTGATACTGATTTTGAGTTACTTATTCCTAATGATTATATTTCCAATATTTCTGAAAGACTAAGAATATATAATGAACTGGATAATCTTAAAATTGAGGAAAAACTTATTGAATTTATTAATTCTGTTAAAGATAGATTTGGTCCATTGCCAAATGTTGTAAAAGATCTTGTAAAAGTAGTAAGGCTGAGATGGGATGCAGAAAAATTAGGCTTTGAAAAATTGATGATCAAAAATGAAATTTTAAAGGCTTACTTGTTATCATCAGAAAATGAGCAATATTATAATTCACCAGCTTTTGGAAGTATTTTAAAATTTATTCAGAAAAACCCAAATGTTTGTAGCATAAAGGAAATGAAAAATAGAGTCATTTTTGTTGTCAAAAATATTGACTCAGTTGATAAAGCTTCAACTCTTTTGAAAGAGATACTGAAATTAAAATCATTACAGATGCAATAAATAAAGAGTTATTGAATTTATTTTATGTCCAGAAGGCCTTAATATTATGCCTCTGAATTGGAATGTTCATGTAATATTATCTTAACATACCATGATGAAAATAAAAATGTGTATTACTATTTGAAATTAAATAGCGTAAATTTGTGTTTTTCTGCTATTGTTTAGTGTGTGTTATTGCAGAACAAAAAAGTTAATTAAACAGGTTATGAAAAATTTTGTAAAGTTTCTTTACACAAGCCCGTTGCTTATTGCAACAATTTTTTTCCTTGGCTCATGTAAATCAGGAAGCAATCCCACAGCCACCAACCCGGGAGGTATTAGTACAGCAACTGGATTGGAGTACAATGCTGATGAAGGATTTCAAGTGTTGGATTTTAGAGGACAACCAGAAGGCCCGAATCTTGTATTTATAGAAGGTGGAAGGACTGTACTTGGTTCGTATGAAGAAGATGTATTTAATTCCCATGATAATCTTGAAAGAGCTGTTACTGTTGCATCATTCTATATGGATGAGACAGAAGTGGCCAACATTCACTGGTTAGAATACCTATACTATGTAAAGCTCGATTCCTCAAGAGAATTTTATGAGTCTGCATTGCCCGACACAATTGTTTGGGCAAGAGATTTAGCTTATAACGATCCTTATGTAGATCACTATTTGAGATATCCTGGATTCAGATACTTTCCTGTTGTGGGGGTAACTTGGAAACAAGCTGTTGACTATTGTGGTTGGAGAACTTCGGTGGTTAATCTGAAGCTTGCTGAAGAAGCTGGATTGGAAGAAATTCCTGCTGAAGGAGATGGAAGTAGAATTCCATTAGAATCAGGAGTTGTGTTACCAAATTATAGACTTCCTTCAGAAGCAGAATGGGAATACGCCGCTCAAGCATTGATTGGTACACAATGGCTTGATGAAAACCAAACTCACAAAAGATTATATCCATGGGATGGTCATGCATTGCGAAATCCTTACGGAAAAAAGATGGGACATTTCCTTGCCAACTTTAAAAGGGGCCGAGGTGATTATGCTGGCATTGCAGGTAAATTAAATGATGGTGCTATGATCACAGATTATATTTATAATTTTCCTCCAAATGATTTTGGACTTTATAATATGGCTGGAAATGTAAATGAGTGGGTTTTTGATGTATACCGTCCACTTTCATTTCAGGATATGGAAGACTTAAATCCAGTAAGGAGAAGTGCTGAAGATTTAATTGGAAGATCGATTGTCGACCCAAATATTGATGATCCGGCTTCTGACTATGATTACCAATTTTTCAATTCGCTAATTTCTGATAAAACCAGAGTTTATAAAGGTGGATCATGGAAAGATATTGCATACTGGTTATCTCCAGGTACCAGAAGATTTATGGATCAAGATTCTGCAACATCAACTATTGGGTTTAGATGTGCTATGATAAGAGCAGGATCTAACCAATAATAGATTTAATCATTACTATCAGAAATAGAGAGAAGGAGAGGGCTTTGAATTTTCAAGGCCCTTCTTTATTTAGCTAAAGCCATCGTTGCTACACAAATTCCTAAAGCACCCTTTTTTATTAATTGATGACCACATGCCTCCAAGGTTGCTCCGGTAGTCATTACATCATCTACTAATAATACTTTTTTATTTTCAATTCCTTTTTTATTAACAACCTCAAAAGCATGCTCAACACTTTTCCATCTCTTTTCTCTAGATTTGAGTGTCTGACTTCCATCATAATCAACTCTAATTAACGAATCAAATACTGTTGGTATTTTGGTTATCTCAGATATTCCTGATGCAAAATATTGACTTTGATTGTAACCTCTTTTACTTTCCTTTTTAGGGTGTAAAGGAACTGGCACAATTATATCAATCTCGCTAGTTAATTTCTTTGTTAATATTTCATATCCTATCCACTTGCCTATAATATGTCCAATATCTGGATAGTTGTTATATTTAAATCGATGCATTAATTTTTGTGTGATACCTGATTTATGAAAATATAAATAGCTCATTCCAAAATCAATACTAATCTTTCCATAAAATCGGTTTGTAAGTTCATTATCATGCAAATTTGTAAAATTTGTTTTTGTCAATTCGCTTCTGCAATGAAAACAAATATGCTCTTCATTCCTTGAAAGTCCACTGTCACAAATGCAACAATTCTTAGGAAAAATAATATTTAATAAATCTTCGATTATTCTCATTTAATACACATTAAACATAATCTTTAAACGGTCATCATCTATATTTGCAATTAAAAACAATATCAAATGATAAAAAAAGATTTTGAGCATGAAAAAAATTGGCAAAATCTTTTAAATAAAATAGAGATTGTAGTTGGAAAAAAACCTGTAGATTTAAAAAGTGTACTATTTCTAATAGGTGTTCAGGAACTCGGTAAAGGAGTAAAAGATTTTACAAAAGAAGAAAAACGTGACCTCATGCATATTGCAATATGCAAGGTGCTGAGTCTTTCTGGATTTTATGTTTTGGAGGGTTTAGATGAAATGGGATGGCCACATTGGAAAGTCAAAAATAAGCTGCCTAGTTTTGATGTTTTGGAACAAGAGAAACTATTGAAAATGCAAGTAATTGAATATTTTGATAAAGAAATTTTTAATTAGAAGTAATTTGAATGTATTGATATTCAACATTTTTGTCGTTTGATTAGAAAATTTTTCCATCGGTACTCTATTTTATTCACACTTTATCTTCAAATCTTATCAATTATAAAATTTTGCAAAATAGATATATATTTACTACAATAAGATTTTAAATTACTATCTAACAGCTAATTATGAGACTTTTTAGAAATATTTTCTTCTTTATATTTATTTGCTACTTGTCTTTTTCTTGTGGAGGAGATAGCAATTCCAGAAAAACAGATGGAACTCTAAAAAAGGTTGCGGGAGATAGATTTATGGGCGGAGTTTTTAGAATTAATGAGTCTGAATATATAAAGAATCTTTTTCCTCATAATATAACGGATGCCTATTCCTATAGAGTTGCCTCTCAAATCTATGAAGGTCTATTTAAATTTGACCCTGAATCTCTTGAAGTATCCAAAGGTTTGATAGAAGACTATAAAGTTGATGAAACTGGCACTATTTATACTTTTCAACTTAAAAAGGGCATTTTATTTCATGACAATCCTTGTTTTGATGGTGGAAAAGGACGTGAATTAAAGGCGAGCGATATTGAACATTGTTTTACAAAACTTTGCACTAAGAGTTTCAATAACCAAAATTTTTCTATTTTCAAGGGGACACTTAAAGGAGCAAACAAGTATTTTACAGCCAGCATTAATAACAAAACACCAGGGTTTAAAGTAGAAGGAATTCGTGTGATTAATGATTACACAATTGAATTGGAATTAATTGAACCAAATTCACTATTTGTAGTGAATTTGGCTCGTCCTGCTTGCTTTATCTATCCGAAAGAAGCAGAAGAAAAATACGGCATTGACATGCGAATTAATGCCGTAGGTACTGGTCCATTTTCACTAAATATCGCTGATGTAGAAGAAGACATATCAATAATTTTAAAGAAAAATAAAAATTATCATTCAAGGGATGAATTTGGAAACCAGTATCCATATCTTGATGCAATAAGCATTCAATTTATTAAAGATAAAAAAACTGAACTTTTTGAATTTAGAAAAGGGAATCTTGATATGATTTATCGACTTCCAACTGAATTTATTATTGAAATTCTTGAAGAAACTATGCCAGGAGCCAATGGAGAGTATAGTCAATTTCAACTTCAAAGATCTCCAGAAATGATGACTCAATTTTTAACCCTAAATAATCAAAAAGGTGTCTTTAGAAATAAATTTGTTAGAAAAGCATTCAATTTTGCGATTGACAGAACAAAAATTCTTGATTTTGTTTTAAATGGCGAAGGATATGCGCCAGGAAATCATGGCATAACGCCGCCGGTATTTTCTAACTACAATATTGAAACAATAAAAGGCTATGAACTAAATATTGATTCTGCAAAATACTATTTGAAAAAAGCTGGTTTTAATGGAGGAAATGGCTTTCCTAAACTTCAATTTTTATTAAATGCTGAAGGTGAAAGAAACACAAATGTTGCTGTTGAAATTCAAAAACAGCTTAAAGATCATATAAATGTTGATATAGAATTGCAAATATTACCATTTGCCCAGTTGTTAGAGAAAAGCTATCGTGGAGACTACAATATTTTACGAGCAGCGTGGGTGGCAGATTTTCCAAGCCCAGAGAATTTTTTATGGATATTCTCCTCTAAGGATGTACCAAATTCATTGCAGGAGGCATCCTATCCAAATATCGCTCGTTATATTAATAAGAACTTCGATAAATATTATGAAAGCGCATTAAAATCAAAATCAATAAATGAGGCAAATGAGTTTTTTAAAAAAGCTGAAGTTCAATTAATGCAGGACTCACCAGTAATAGTTCTATGGTATGATGAAGGATATAGATTAATACAATCCTATGTTAAAAATTTTCCAAATAATCCAATGCAATACAGAGATCTTGGAAGAGTTTATTTCGAACAAGCTGAAACTTTATAAATAGAATTTGAGAAAAAATTTAAACTATAAACTATACCGTTTTAAGAAAAAGTATTATTTGAACCTGATCTTTAAAGGATCCATATATATTCTTTCTGTATTACTTTCTACATTTCTTTTTTTCAATTTTATAGAGTATCAATTTCATTCAAATTCTCCAATTAGAGCTTTTTTCTTCTTTTCTTATATAATTATTAGCGTCGCCGTTTTATACAAGTGGCTGTTTGTGCATTTGATAAAGTTGTTTTTTAAGAATAGGCAAATTAGTGATGAAATTGCCGCTAAAAATATAGGCCATCATCTACCAAATATTAAAGACAAGCTAATAAACTTGGTTCAATTAAGAAAAATAGAATCTAAAAATAGTTTATTAGCTGCTACAATTGACCAGAGATATAATCATATGAAAGTTGTATCATTTAATGAAGTAATACACTTTCAGGACAACGTTAAATATATTAGGTATTTATTATTACCTTTTTTAATAGTTGCTCTATTAGGTATTTTTTTACCTAAATCACTTACAGAACCGGCATCAAGAATAATTCACTTTCAAAAGGAATACATCCCTTTGGCTCCTTTCAATTTTGTAATAAAGAACGAAAATTTAATAGCTTTTAGAAATGAAGACTTTACAATAAATCTACAAATAACTGGAAAAGAATCACCAGAAACTATCTATCTCAATACTGATAGTCGTAAGGTCAAATTGAAAAGAGCAAATTTGAGGAACTTCAGCTATAAATTTGAAAAAATCCAGGAATCAAAAATATTTAAGTTTGAAGCTGCTGGTTTTAAATCTCAAGAATATTCTATCAATGTTGTAGATAGGCCAAATATAAAATCATTTAATGTATCCCTGACTTTCGCCTCGTATTTGAAAAAAAAACCCGAATCTCTTAAGAATATTGGAAGTTTTCAAGTACCTGTTGGCACCATAGCCAAATGGACTTTCCATGCAGATAATGTAAAAGAAATCAAAATCAAATTTAACAAAAATAAAGAAAATATTAGCCTTCAAGCTGTTGATAATCAAATATTTGAACATAAATATTCTCTAATGATTTCTGATGAGTATTCAATAAATCTCTTCAACCAATTCAGTCAAAATAAGGAAGCTATTAAATTCAATATTGAAGTAATTCCCGACGAGTTTCCTAAAATAAATCTTGATCAGCTTAAAGATACTGTACTTTTAAAGTACATCATATTCGGTGGAAATATTTCAGATGATCATGGAATTGTTGATCTCAAAGTGAACTACAGAATCTTTAATGAAAATAATTCTATTAAAAAACAATTTAATCAATTTGAAATAAAAATCGATAAAGCTAAAGTCAATCAATCATTTTATTTTCATTGGAATCTTAATGAATTTGAGTTGCAAAAGGGAGACAGAATTGAGTACTTCCTTCAAGTTAGAGATAACGATGCTATCAATGGAAAAAAGGCAACAAAAACTTCATTATTTAGCTTTGAGATTCCAACAGTCGAAAAACTTCGAAATGAATTTAAAATCTCATCTGAAAATACTGAAAACAAGATTGACAATACATTAAATGAAACTAAAGAATTGAATAGCGACCTGAATAAAATAAATAGTGATCTCAAGGGTAAAAAAGAATTTGCATGGCAAGACAAACAAGAAATTGAAAATTTGATTGAAAAACGAAAAAAATTAGAAGAACAAATTAAAACCCTTCAAGAACAATTTAATACTGAAATTGAAAAACGAAAACAATTTGACAATAATCAAAACGAAGAAATAATAGAAAAACTTGAACAACTTAAAAGGCTTATGGATGAGTTGCTTGATGATGAAACCAAAAAATTGTATGAAGAGTTGCAAAAATTACTTGAAAAAGAACAAAATAAAATTGATGATCTTAAGAATATTATAAATAAACTTGACCAGCGAGAGGACAATTTTGAAAGAGAATTGGAGAGAGCCTTAGAACTTTTCAAAAAAATGAAGTTTGAATTGAAGCTTAATGAAAATATCCAACGAACTATTGAACTACAAAAAGAACAAGAAGAAGCATCTAATAATTCTAAAACTAAAGCGGAAAATCAAGAATCATTACAACAGGAACAACAGCAGTTAAATAAAGATTTTGAGAACCTAGAAAATGAACTTGATGATATGCAAAATATTAATCAAGACCTTGAAAGACCACAACCTATTCAAAATATAAATCAAGAGAAAAAAGAAATAAAAAAGCTTCAAAATGAGGCTCAAAAACATTTGGAACAAAATAAATCAAAAAAAGCCAGCAAAGCTCAAGAAGGGGCAAGCCAACATTTGAAAAAACTGGGTGATAAGTTAAAATCAATGCAAAACATGATGATGCAATCATCAAACAATTTGAACCTAAACCAATTGCGTGATATTCTTGATAATCTGATCAAACTATCGATTGAACAAGAAAACGTAATGGTAGAATTTAAAAATGTGCATCAAAGTGACCCTAGATTCCTTGAGTTATCTCAAAAACAATTAAAAATTAGAGAAGATGCCATTGTAATTCAAGATAGTTTGATTTCATTATCTAAAAACGACTTTAGGATTCAATCAATCGTAACTAGAAAAGTGGACGAAATGAATAAATATTTAGACGAATCAATGAATGCAATAAAGGAAAGAAGGAAAGGTGAAGCTACCGGTAAGCAACAATTCGCCATGACATCAATTAATGATTTGGCATTAATGCTGGATGATGTGATGAGTCAAATGATGAATGCAATGGGCTCTGGTAGTGGTGGTCAGCCCCAAAATGTTAGGGTTCCCAGTATGTCTGAACTTCAGCAACAACTTGGCGAAAAAATAAACAAACTGAAAAAAAGTGGAAAGACAGGAAAACAATTATCTGAAGAATTGGCAAAAATGGCAGGCGAACAAGAAAGAATTCGTAAGATGCTAAGCGAAATGGAAGAAAAAATAAATAGTGGAAATGGTGGTGATGGACAAAAAACAATCAAAGATATCCAGAAAAAAATGGAACAAAGTGAACTAGATTTAGTAAATAAACGTTTAACAAATCAATTAATAAAAAGACAAAAAGAGATTGTAACTAGACTACTCCAGACTGAAAATGCTCAAAAGGAACGAGAATTAGATGACAAACGGGAAGCGCAACAAGCAAAAAAATTAACGAGAAACATACCGGAAGCATTTGAAAATTATAAACGAGAAAAAGAAAAGGAAATTGAATTACTAAAAACAGTTCCTCCAAAATTAAATCCGTATTATAAAAGAGAAGTAAATGATTATTTTAATCGATTGGGAAACTAAAAAAAATCCTATTAAATAAAATTACTTCTGCTTTAATTATTATACCAATTAAATTAAATATTTTTAGCTTTTTATAGGTCAAATGAGAAATGAATAATATTAAAATTGTAATTCCTTCAATTACCGAAAATATCAGAATTATCGAAAGCTTTATTGATAATGCAAGAGAAAAATTTAAACTTAATGATGATATCTATGGTAATATCATGATTGCTGTCACAGAATCAGTAAATAATGCAATAATGCATGGCAATAAAAATGACAGAACAAAAAATGTTACACTTAACTTATCCTTAAATGAAAATGTGGTAAATTTTAGTATAACAGATGAAGGAAATGGTTTTGATTTTCAAAACTTACCGGACCCCACTTCTCCAGAGAATATAGATAAACCTTCAGGTCGAGGTATATTTTTAATGAAACATTTATCAGATGAAGTAAATTTCAGAAATAGAGGCAGTATGGTAGAACTGTCATTTTATATGAGTTAAGATGGAAAAAATCTACTTTTTCAATGAAGACAGTAGTTTTAAACTTAAACATAAATCAAAACTCAGGATATGGATATCTCAAATCATAAAAGAAAATACTAAGAAATCAAAAGCAATAAATTTCATCTTTACATCTGATAAGCATCTTTTATCAATTAATCAACAATACTTAAACCACAATACCCTCACTGATGTTATAACATTCGATTATTCCTCTAATCCAAAATTTATTGAGACTGACATTTATATTAGCATTGATAGAATTCAGGATAATGCAGACAAACTGAACAATTCCTTTCCTGACGAATTACATAGGGTAATGATACATGGCATTTTACATATACTGGGATATAATGATAATAATACTTTTGAAAAAAAAGAAATGCGGAAAAAAGAAAATCATTATTTAGCTTTGCTTAATTAATTCTATTTATGTTCCACGTGGAACTTTCTGTGTGTAATCACAAATTGTTCCACGTGGAACATTTATTTATAACCACTATGTTTCCAAAATACGATGTTATAATTGTTGGCGCAGGACATGCGGGATGTGAAGCAGCTCATGCAGCAGCAACAATGGGCTCTAAAGTTATGCTCATCACAATGAACATGATGACTATTGCTCAAATGTCCTGCAATCCTGCAATTGGAGGAATTGCTAAAGGTCAAATTGTAAGAGAAATAGATGCTTTAGGTGGAATTACAGGAATTGTATCTGATAAATCAAGAATACAATTTAGAATGCTAAATAAATCGAAAGGTCCTGCAATGTGGAGTCCAAGAACACAAAATGACTTGCAACTGTTTTCTCAATATTGGAGAGAAACACTAGAATCAAATCCAAATATTGATTTGTGGCAAGATATGGTAACTCAAATAATAGTAAAAAATAAACAGGTAATTGGCGTTAAAACTGGTATAGGAATTGAAATTAAAGGTAAATCTGTAATTTTAACAAATGGCACTTTTCTTAACGGTTTAATTCATATTGGAGAGAAAAAATTTGGTGGCGGAAGAACCGCTGAAAAGGCTGCAACTGGAATAACAGAACAATTAGTAAAATTTGGTTTTGTGTCTGGAAGAATGAAAACAGGTACTCCTCCAAGAATAGATGGTAGATCAATAAATTATAATGTTATTGAAGAACAAAAAGGAGACATTAAACCATCTCAATTCTCATACCTAAAAACTGATATTCCTACGCAACAAAAAAGTTGTTTTATAACTTATACAAATTCCAAAGTTCATAAAATACTTGAAACAGGATTTGAAAAATCACCAATGTTTACTGGAAGAATTAAAGGTGTTGGACCTAGATATTGCCCATCAATTGAAGATAAAATAAATAGGTTTGCAGAAAGAGATAGGCATCAAATATTTGTAGAACCCCAAGGATGGAATACTGTTGAAGTTTATGTAAATGGTTTTTCAACTTCACTACCGGAAGACGTACAATATAAAGCTCTAAAACAAATTACGGGTTTTGAATCAGTAAAAATGTTTCGCCCTGGATATGCTATCGAATATGACTATTTTCCACCAACACAATTAAATCTATCATTAGAAACAAAACTAGTAGAAAATTTATATTTCGCAGGTCAAATTAATGGAACGACAGGATACGAAGAGGCTGCAAGTCAAGGTCTTATTGCCGGCATAAATGCAACAAGAAAAAATAATAGACAAAATTCTATAATTCTCAAAAGAAGTGAAGCTTATATTGGTGTATTGATAGATGACCTTATTAACAAAGGTACAGATGAACCTTACAGGATGTTTACCTCTAGAGCTGAATATAGAATTTTACTCAGACAAGATAATGCTGACCTGAGATTAACACAGATAGGATTTGATATTGGATTAGCCTCCAAAAAAAGAATAGACCTGGTAAAAAATAAAAAAGAACAAATCCTCAAATTATCAAATGAGCTTAAAATAAAAAAACTTACTCCTGTTATTGTAAATGAACAATTAGCAAAAATTAAATCAGCTACCATTAAAGAGAAAATAAGTCTATACAAACTATTAAAAAGACCTGAACTTAATGTCGAAAAATTACAGGAACTTGATAATAATTTAACAAAATATTTTTCAAATTATTCAAAAGAAGTAATCGAACAAGCTGAAATAAATACGATATATGAAAGTTATATTGAAAAGGAACAAAAACAGGTTGAAAAAATAGAAACCCTTGAAAACTATATAATTAGAGATAATTTTGAATACAAAGATATTAAAGCCCTATCTGCAGAAGCCATAGAAAAACTTATAAAAATAAAACCAAAAACAATTGGACAAGCTACAAGAATAAGTGGTGTCTCGCCAGCTGATATTTCTGTTATCATGGTTTATCTTAAAAAATAATATGTTTGAAAAGATAGAAAAGTGTCCAATTTGTAATCACACGGAGGTAATAAATTTTATGATATGCAAAGATCATATGCTAACAGGAGAAAGTTTTAATTTAACCAAATGCTCAAAATGTTCTTTCCTATTTACTAACCCAAGACCCACTTCCGATTTCATAGAAAAATATTATAAGTCTAGTAAATACATTTCACACACAAACGAAACTAAAAATTTTACAAATTCATTATATAAAATTGTAAGAAAAACTACCCTAAAACAAAAAGTTAAGCTAATTAACACCATTACAGTCGATAAAACAATTCTTGATTTTGGCTGCGGCACTGGAGAATTTTTAAATGCATGTAAATTAAATGGGTGGAAAATAAACGGTTTAGAACCTGTCAATTCTGCAAGAAAAAAGGCAACTAAATTAACTAAAACAAATATTGCTAAAAATATTAAGGAACTAAATTCAATTGACCAAGTATCAATAATAACTCTTTGGCATGTATTAGAACATTTACATGATTTAAACAATTCTATAGAAATATTAAAAAATAAACTATCCAAAAAAGGTAAAATTGTTATTGCCGTTCCTAATTATAAAAGTTATGATGCTGAAATTTTTAAACAAGACTGGGCCGGTTATGATGTGCCAAGACATTTATATCATTTTTCGCAGGAGACCATGAGACTATTGCTCAAGAAACATGGAATGAAAATCATTAAATTAATACCAATGAAATTTGACTCATATTATGTTAGTCTTTTAAGTGAAAAATATAGAAATGGAAAAAATAATTATGTTACTTCCTTCTTAAATGGTTATAAATCAAATGTTTATGCAAAAAATAATAATAATAATTATTCCAGTTTAATTTATATTGCCGGGAAATGATAAAATATTTTTTACATATCAGTATAATAATTATTATCTATCAACTTTTAACTTCATGCGCAAATGTTACACCTCCAAGTGGTGGCCCCAGAGATACAATAACTCCAGTCAGACTAATTACTATCCCTTTAGATAAAAGCATCAATTACAAGGGTAAATCTATCGTGATGGAATATGATGAGAGAATCAACGTAAATAAAATCAAAGACCAACTGATTATTACTCCATACATTGAATCCGATTATGAATACACAATTAAAAAAAATATTATAAAGCTAAATTTCGAAGAAGCATTTGAAGACAGCACAACTTATACACTAAATTTCAGGGAATCTATTCAGGATATCACAGAAAAAAATCCAACAAAAGATAACAAATTTACTTTTAGTACCGGGTCATTCATAGATTCTATGACAATAGATGGATATGTAAAAAATTTACTAACGTTTGATACACTTGAAAATATTATAGTAGGAATATACAATGTAAATGATACTATATCCATATTTGATGGTTCTCCATATTACTTTACCCAAATTGATGAAAAGGGGTATTACAAAATAGAAAATATAAAAATTGGGAAATACCTTTTATACGCTTTCAAGGATGATAACAAAAATTTAAAACTAGAAACAAATAAAGAGACTTACGGATTTAAAAGAGATACCCTAAACTTAACATCTAATCTTTTAACTAATACCATTGATCTCATCAGTTTAGATCTCACTGATTTTAAAAATAATACAGCACTAGCATCTGGAAAATATTTTAATATAAATTTCAACAAATACATTGTAGATTACAATATTACACCAATTCAAAAAGGCAATCCTGTTTACACAAATCTTGCAAAAGAAAATAAGTCAATAAGATTCTATAATACTTTTAAAGGTACCGATAGTTTACAAATATCGTTCACTGCATATGATTCTATAAATTCTATTATAAGCGATACACTTTTTGTAAAATTTATAGAAAGCAAAAGAAAAACAGAAGAATTCAAAATAAAGTTATATCCTGAAAAAAATACTGCTATAGAAACTCTTGTTAAATTTAAAATTGAATTTAATAAACCTATAGTATCCATAAATACAGATAGTCTATTTATTCAATTTGATACAACAAAAATAGCAACAGTTCATGATTCATTATTTATTTGGAATAAAAGAAAAGATCAACTCACTTTTAGTATAAATATTGATAAAAGCAAAGCGGATACTATTCTTAGCAGAAGAATAAAACTAAATCAACTGATAAAAGATTCTATCTCAACTGTACAAAAAGAAAGCAAAATAAAACAACAAGTATCCAAAAAGAAAAAAGATGAAAACAAAATAAATAATGGCCTTCAACTATATATTGGAACTGGTGTATTCATAAGTGCTGATATAGACACAAGTAAAACAATGACTAATAATTATAAATTCGTTGTACCTGAAGAAAATGGTATTCAAAAAATAAACATTGAAACAGACTATAAAAGTTTTATAGTTCAATTGGTAACCCAAGACTTTGAAATTGTTGAAGAACGAATTAATGAAAAAACAATTATACTTAACAACCTTGTACCAGACAAGTATAAGATAAGAATACTAATTGATGCCAACAACGATGGAAAATGGAGTCCTGGAAATATGAAAAAACAAATAGAACCAGAACCAGTTTACATTTATCCAGAGCTTATTATTATAAGGGCGGATTGGCAAACCTCATTAGATCTTACATTTTAACCTGTTCATAACTTATGGATAATTAAATGATAACTTTAGTTTTAAACATTGCTAAACCATATAGAAAGAAAAACTTAAAATCAGTGTTAACAACTTTAATAAATAATCATTTTTCAACAAAGTTATTGACAGAAATATCCATGAATAAAAAGCTATAAATTTTAATAACAAAATGTTTATAAGTCGTAAAATGCTGATTAAAAATACTTTGGATGTTAATAATATGTTAGTAATAGAAAACTAATTCATATTTAATTAACAAATGAAAATAGCAAGAAAAAAAAATATTATTTATCCACTTATCCACAGACCTAATAAATAATAATAATATTTATATATATGTATTATATTATTATTAGACATCTTTATATGTTGATAACTAAAAATCAGGTGTATTTTTCTATCATATTGTGTATGTTATTTTTTACTGCACAATTGTACGCTCAAAATACTTCAGAAATTCAACTGGCAAATCAATACCTGCAACAAGGTGAAAATGATAAAGCATTTTTGTTATTTGAAAAACTTGAGAAAAACCCAAAGAACATACCACTCATTCATGAAAATTATTTTCAACTTATGTTGATGACTGGAAAGTTTGATGATGCTGAGAAATATATAAATAATGCAATAAAGCGATATCCTTCAAATTTGTTTTATCAGATAGACAAAGGATTGATATATGTGCAAATGAATAATACTTCGCAAGCGAAGAAATATTTTGATAAACTCATTGACAATTTTTCTGATGATTCTTTTAAAGCACGAATTGGAGCACAACATTTTACAAAAATAAGACAATATGAATATGCTATTGAAACCTATAATCAAAGCAGAAAAAAAATTAATGATCCCATGGCTTACTCCATTCAAATGGCCAGCCTCTACAGGTTCTTAAACAGAAAAAAAGAAATGATTGATGAATATCTCAATTATGTCAACCAAAATCCCAATAACATTAGATCTATTGAGAATATCTTACAAAATATACTTCGAAAAGATGAAGATTTGGAGCTGCTCGAAACCATGATGTATGAAAAAGTACAACGTTACCCCAACAACATGGTTTACAATGAACTTCTAATTTGGGTAAATATCCAAAGAAAAAATTTCCATTCTGCTTTTATACAAGCTAGAGCAATAGATCGGAGAAAGAAATTGAATGGTGTCAAAATCATGGAAATAGGTAGAATATCTATGATCAATAAAGATTATAAGAATGCGGTGATAATATTTGAATACATCATTAGTAAATATGTTG
Source organism: uncultured Roseivirgaceae bacterium (assembly GCA_964423255.1). GTDB lineage: Bacteria > Bacteroidota > Bacteroidia > Cytophagales > Cyclobacteriaceae > JAAUQL01. Next base: position 16,386 of record CAYREN010000040.1, read on the forward strand.
GTACTCCCAATTTTCAGATTTCTAAGAGATTGGTAATTAGTTGCCGAGAGGAGATAATAAAAAATACCTTTCCAGTAGATGATGCAGAAATTAGAATGTTAATAAACGATTACAGGGCGCTTGTTGCAGATATTGGTTTAAATCAACATACAATAGAAGCATTGAGGAGTGAAGCTTTACTTTTTGCATTTTACCTCCATGAGCATGATTCAGCAATTCTGATTCTTGAAAAAATCATTAAAGTACCAAGAATTAGCAAGTCAATTATTGATAGATCAAAGCTGGATTTGGGAGATATATATTTATTAATTGGTGAACCTTGGGAATCTACACTGCTATATTCTCAAGTAGAAAAAACTGGGAAAGATACACCAATGGGCTATGAGGCTAAATTGAAAAATGCTAAACTCTCTTACTATCGGGGTGATTTTGCACTTGCTCAAAGCCATCTGGATATATTGAAAATGGCTACAACACGTGAGATTGCAAATGATGCCATGTCGCTGAGTTTATTGATTAAAGACAATACCAAGCTGGATACTGGAGATTTGGCAATGAAAAAATTTGCAGATATTGAATTATTAATATTTCAAAACAAAAAGATAGAAGCGCTCGATTCACTGAGTAAACTAAAAACAGATTTTCCTGAGCACCCCCTTATAGACGAAATACTTTATAAGCAAGCAAGTCTCAATTTAGAAATGGGCCATTTTCTGAAAGCAATTTCCCTTTTGCAAAATATAGTTGACAAATATGGTAGCGACATACTTGGTGACGATGCACTATTTTTGATAGGTACTATCTACGAAGATCAGCTTGGTGAAAAAGAAAAAGCAAAAGAGATTTACCGTTCCTTTCTCACCAAATATCCTGGAAGCAACAAAGCCGCCGAAGCCAGAAAACGATTTAGAACACTTAGAGGAGATTATTTATAATTATCTAAGAATACCATTATTCAAGTGATGGCAGCTTGTTATTGCATTGCTAATAAGCATCAGCAACGTCATTAAAACTAGTCATCTAAATCAGATATCAATCTCCACCTGATTTTTGAAGAGATCTTCAAATTTTTCACGATTTCTTATCAATTTTGCTTTGCCGTCAATGATCAACACTTCAGCAGGTCTAAGTCTCGAATTATAATTAGAAGCCATCATAAACCCATAAGCTCCAGCATTTTTTATGGCGATAATATCACCTTCATGAACTTCACTTAATTTTCGGTCCAAACCAAAAGTATCCGTTTCGCAAATGTATCCCACAATGGTGTAAATCCGCTTTGTCCCATTTATATTACTGATGTTAACAATATCATGATAAGAATCATACATCATTGGACGAACAAGATGGTTCAATCCCGATTCTACGCCAACAAAAACTGTTGCAGGAGTAGTTTTGATTACATTTGTGCGGACTAAAAAATAGCCAGCTTCACTTACAATATATTTTCCTGGTTCAAACCAAATTTCAAGCTTCTTTCCATAATCTTTGCAAAAGTCTTTAAATGCCCTGGATAATTTTAGACCCAAGTCTTGAATATCAGTGGTAACGTCTCCTTCTCGATAGGCTACTTTAAATCCACTTCCAAAATCAATAAACTGAAGGTCTGGAAAGTCCATGGCAGCTTCAAAAAGCACCTCTGCGCCTCGTAAAAATACTTCTGCATCTAGAATATCAGAACCAGAATGCATATGCAAACCGATTACCTGAATATTATTTGTTTTAATTACCCGATGCAAATGTCTCAATTGAAATATTGAAATTCCAAATTTAGAATCGACGTGCCCAGTAGATATTTTTTTATTTCCACCCGCCATGATATGTGGATTCAACCGGATGCACACCGGCACGGTATTGTGATATTCGTGACCGAATTGCTCAAGGATAGAAATATTATCAATATTTATCATCACGCCAAGTTTTACTGCAGCCTTAATTTCCTCAATGGAAACACAATTAGGAGTAAAAAGAATTTCTTCCGGTTTAAAACCTGCTTTCAAACCCAACATTACTTCCTGAATAGAAACAGTATCTAACTCGGCACCTTTGGCTCTAATAAGTTTTAATATTGATATATTGGTTAATGATTTACAGGCATATTTTATTTTTAGTTTCATTCCCGGAAAAGCAGATTTCAAATTCTCAATCTGTTGACCAATCTTTGTTGCATCATAAACATAGAGAGGACTATTAAATTCCTTCGCTACATCCAGTAAATCTAATCCCTGAATTGTGTACCTGTTATTTATAATTTCCATTTTTATATAATAATAAAATCAAAAAAAGTGGAAGGCTATACCTTCCACTTCACAAAATCTTGGCAAAGTTAGTATTCTACTTTAAATATTCAATTTAAATTTTAAGCACAATGTCTTTTAAAAATATCTATACACGGCCAGGCTATTTTAAATTTTTAAAGACAATCTAAATGTTAAAAAATGTTAAAAATATATCAATTTGGCATAATTGACGTAACTTTGTTCTATGACGCAGAGTACATTAAAATGGATTATTTTACTGATGGGAATGGCGTTGGTCGGTTTAATCTCTTTCCAAATGTATTGGATAAATAAGGCCATTAATGTCAGTGAAGATCGATTTAAAAGGAGTGTTCACGATGCCCTCAATTCTGTTTCTAATAAACTTGAGCAGCAAGAAATAGTCTATACCGCCGCCAAGAAACTTCAATATTCACGTCAGGGGAAAATATGGATTGGGCTTGACAGTATAAAGTTTATCAGCACTAATAGACGCAGAGATTCTGGTAATCATATGTTGATCAAAGAAGAAGATATCAGCAAATTATATTTTGAATCAGATAGTGTAAATGAAGATAATAGTCTGGATAAAACCCTGGAAATGGACAAACCTTTTACTGGATCTGAAGGTGTGTTAATAGATAAAAATGTGTTGATTGAAGTGAAAAGATTTAGAGCAAATATTGACTCTATAGAAGAATACGACATATCATCTGAGCGAACTATCAAAAAAGTTGAGGAGAAAACAGAAATGGTCACTGTTGTACTCAATGAGCTACTTTCTAAAGAAAGAAAACTTGAAAATAGAATTGATAAAAGACAATTGCTAACATTGCTTACTGCGTCACTCCAAAACCATGGAATTGATATTGATTTTGACTATAGCGTAATTGACGGCGCTCAACATAAAATAGTATTGACAAATGCCAACAATCATCTTGATGAAATAGTAAAATCTGAATTTCGAACTAATTTATTTACAAGAGACATTATTCCTACAGAGCATTATCTTGCTGTTTTCTTTCCCGATCAACAGACATTTCTTATCGGAAAAATATGGTTTTCGCTGGCCTCATCGGTAATGTTGGTAGCAGTGATTATTGGAATATTTTGGTATGCGCTTTACACCATCATGAAGCAAAAAAAAATATC
>CAYREN010000041.1:0-4008 GCA_964423255.1 uncultured Roseivirgaceae bacterium
TTAATACTTGTTTTATGCTCTTTAATCCTCACTCAAAGAATCACAACTCGTTGATGGTTATGATTTGCTTTTAACGAAATGGCAACAATGATGAGCAAAACCCAAGCAACAAATGTCCACCCAAAAAGCAAATTGAACCAAAAAACCAATTGAAGACCTTTCACACCACGATATCTCGCAATATAAAAAGGCACAAAATATGCAACGGCTGCAAATAAGTATAAGAGTATCTCCGCCAAATCCATTTTTCTGTAATTATTAGTTTTAGAAATTTACTATAGATCAGTAATCCGGCTTTCTGATTGTTTGTCTATCCCGGACAATAGCAACTTTTCGTTGCAAACTAACGCTGGCAAATTGTATGGAAAATAAATGCTCCATACAAATAATACTTTTTCTTTACAGTAGTATAACAATATTTTTTATCTAAAAGTTCTTTTTTCAACTATGAATTTTCATGCCGTAATATCGTAAAATCGCCTCAATTTAAACTCCGCATATTTATTATTCTCATTTAATATTTTCTATTTTTAGAATTAAAATACATTTTCAAAAAATTTCAAAATATGTCAATCTCAAATCTTAGCAGAAGAAAATTCCTTAACAGATCAGGTGCCATAGCAGCCGGATCAATTGTTGCACCCTCCATTTCAACTATGGCCTCAACATTTCAGCCTATGGCAAAAACCAGAATAGCCCTTGTTGGTACTGGTGTGAGGGGAACCTCCTTCTGGGGCAAAAGAATTGTAGAAAATTATAAGAAAGAAATCGAATTTGTTGGCTTGTGCGACAAGAATGAAGGCAGAGTAAAATATGGTGCTAAATACATGGGGGTCAATTGCCCAACATTTACTGATTTTGATGAAATGATGAAAACTGTGAAGCCGGATATGCTCATTGTGACCACGATGGATTCCACTCATCATCAATTTATAATAAAAGGCTTGGAGTATGGTGTAAATGTGATAACAGAAAAACCCATGACAACTGATGAAGTAAAATGTCAGGCCATTCTGAATGCGGAAAAAAAATCAGGAAAAAAAGTAATTGTAGGATTCAACTATCGATATGGCACATTGTTCACCGCCATAAAAGAGCAACTCGTTTCAAATAAAATAGGTGATATTACTTCAGTTGATTTTCACTGGTATCTCAATACATATCATGGCGCTTCTTACTTTAGAAGATGGCATGGAGAAAGAGATAAAGGAGGCACCTTACTCGTTCATAAATCAACCCATCACTTTGATTTGCTTAATTGGTTTTTAGATTCAGATCCTATAGAAGTATTTGCTTATGGTTCGTTAGAGCATTATGGTAGCAACAACAAATTCAGAGGAGAAAAGTGTCGAAACTGTGCCTACACAGATAAATGCAAATTCTATTGGGATATCACAAAAAGCAAAAGAGATATGGATCTTTATGTGAATAATGAAAAGTATGATGGGTACATACGCGATAATTGTCTTTGGAGAGAAGAAGTTGATATTTATGATAAAATGGCTGTTCAAATCAAATATGCAAATAATGTAACTGTAAGCTATTCGCTCACCACATACTCTCCTTATGAAGGGTTACGGATTGCATTTAACGGAATGAATGGTAGAATTGATTCCTGGGAAGATATCCCTTGGCGCCAGAAAGCAAAAATGAATCAGGCAGAATTGCACGCAAATGAAATGAGCCAGAGTGGCAAGAATGAAGCAAAGAAATATGATGAAATTATGGTTATGAATAATTTCAAAGACTATGAATTGGTAAAAGTTCCACACTCAAGTGGTGGACATGGTGGAGGAGATAGTAGGTTGCAAGATAAAATATTCAAAAATCCTGATATGGCCGATCCATTAAGACATTCAGCTGGCACTCGTGATGGAGCATTTTCTATATTGATTGGTATTGCGGCACGTAAAAGTATTGAAGAAAAAAGGCCTGTAAAAATCGAAGAACTAACAGATTTGGTGCCAATGGCTAAAAGGCCGGTTTGATCAAACCGGAAATTATCATGAATTATTAAGGTTAAAGGTATGGGTGTACGACAAAAATCCTAAAATCTTGAAAGTTCTTTTTTTTATATAACCCCGAACCCTAAAGGGAGTAAAAAAAAGAACTTTTTGGAAGTCCCCTTCAGGGGATTTAGGGGTGAAAAGGGAATTTTGTCGTACACCCAAAGGTATCTTAACGGTTGCCTTAGGAGTCAAAATTGTGCAAATTAAATCGACATGATTCATATGAAATTTGAAAAAATACCTATAGCTGCAATCATACTTTTAATGATCATTCAGCTTTCATCCTGTTCAGGAAATAAAAATCAGGACAAGCAATCAAAAGAGCAAAAACTACCCAACTTCGTTTTGTTGATGGGTGATGATCATGGATGGGATGAAGTTGGCTACAACGGTCATCCTCACATAAAGACTCCGGTATTGGATGAGATGGCAAACCAGGGTTTGCGCTTCGATCGGTTTTACTCTGGTCATCCTACCTGTTCTCCAACAAGGGGCAGCTTTCTTACCGGGCGACACCCAAATCGCTATGGTACTTTTGCTCCCAATTGGTCCATACGGCCAGAGGAAATCAGTATTGCTCACATTCTTGGCAAGGCCGGGTACACTTCTGCACATTATGGCAAATGGCATTTGGGTCCGGTGAAGCATGATTCACCGACCAGCCCTGGGGCTATGGGTTTTGACGAATGGCTTTCGCATGACAATTTCTTTGAGATGAATCCCGTCCTTTCCCGAAATGGAGAAACGCCCCAAAGGATTGAAGGGGAGGGTTCACAAATCATTATTGATGAGGCAATCCGGTTTATTACGAGGGCAAAACAACAAAGTCGGCCATTTTTAGTAGTGGTTTGGTTTGGCTCTCCTCACGAACCCTATAGCGGATTGCCTGAGGATTTGGCCCTTTATGACGATCTTCCATCTGAATATGAAGAGCAAACAGTCGGAATTACATCTAACGAGACAGGGAAAAGGGTCAAACGCCCGCTTAGAGAAGTGTTGCGTGAACGATATGCTGAGATCACGGCCATGGATCGATCCATTGGAGTTTTACGCGACTATCTCAAAGAGGCTGGGTTGCGCGATAACACCCTGGTGTGGTACTGCGGTGATAATGGTACTCCGGCCAGCGCCGCACGAACCGGAATGACTTTACGCGAACAGAAGGGAACCATGTACGAGGGGGGCATTCGCGTTCCCGGTGTGATAGAGTGGCCATCACACATCCGGCAGGCACGTACAACACAATTCAATTCGGTCACCAGTGATATACTTCCTACACTATGTGAACTGGCAGGCCAACCACTGCCGAATAGGCCATTGGACGGTGTCAGTCTGACACCTGCGATTAATGGTACTAGTCAGTCTCGTCAAAGTCCAATCTTCTTCTGGAGTTTTGAAACCGGAAACGCGTTTAACAAAGAATCCAAAACATATATTGACCCTCAACTACAGGAAGGCACAACGCCTTTGGTCAAGATGATGGATGGAAAATATACCCGTACTTTTCGTAATTTTAAATACCCTGACGTTTCGAAAAATGACTTTGGTGGTGCACGAGTGATGATGGATAAACAATACAAATTAATAATCGGTGCACAATCGGGGGATAAGTCAGGAATTGAATTATATGATCTGACAAATGATTCTGCTGAAAATGATAACCTTGTAAACGCTCACCCTGCCGTTTCCGAGGCGATGCAGATTCAATTACATGATTGGCAACAATCAGTACTTGAGAGCCTAACAGGGAAAGATTATCAGTAAAATAAGATAAGTTTTTGGAAGCTTGGGGTCTTCACATTTTAACTATTCTCCTTTAATGCGGGAAGATTTATTGATATTGCCTACCTCAGTTGGCCTATGATTTTTGTACACACTATGGAATCCTCAAGTGCAACTGTAAACGACACTTTTAAAGTATATGTATAGAGACTTAACTGTGACAACAAACATGAACAAAACACTCTTCAGCTTACTATCACTTTACATTCTTTTTGAA
>CAYREN010000041.1:4108-19664 GCA_964423255.1 uncultured Roseivirgaceae bacterium
AACAAACATGAACAAAACACTCTTCAGCTTACTATCACTTTACATTCTTTTTGAATACAATCAATCGAGCAAAGATCAAGAGAGGCAAGCATAATATTGTTCAATATCCATTTCTATTATATGGCATTTTGATAAATTGATATTTAAAATAATTTATTGCAAGTTTAAAGGCATCTCCACGGTTGCCTTTTATTTAACCCTTTATTTCCCCACATGCTTAATCCTTTTCTAATTTCTTTTTTGTATAATTAGATAAGATTCATTTTCAGAAAAACATGCCCAACTTAAATTATTTATTTGTTATAAATCCTATCTCCGGAGGGAATGACAAATCACTGATTTACAAATTTATCAAAGAAGAAAAACAACGTCATGGGTTTTCATATGAAATTTACAATACTACTGCCATCAATGATGAAGGAGCAATATCTAAACTAATAAAGCTTCATAACCCAAAAGTAGTAGTTGCAGTTGGTGGTGATGGCACTTTGCTCTTAGTCGCAAAAATTCTGCAACATTCACCTATTAAAATTGGACTAATGCCATTTGGCTCTGCCAACGGTATGTCAAGGGAGCTCAATATTCCTAAAATACCAGATTTAAAATTAACGCTAAATCCTTCAGAAAGATTTAGGGAATGTTGGCGAGTTATTCAAAAGGAACGGACTAAAGAAGTTGATTTATTGCAAATAAATAATAGTCATTATGCACTACATCTTAGCGATATTGGATTAAACGCAAAAATTGTCAAACGTTTTGAGGCAGAAAAAATTAGAGGGTATTTTGGGTATGCCCGGCTATTTTTTAAAGAATTAAAACAAAAAAAACAAATTTCTTATTTGCTCTATGCAAATAAAAAAAAGTATCAGGGAAAAGCATACATGATTGTGATAGCAAATGCCAGTAAATATGGCACTGGTGCTGTTATAAATCCTGTAGGTAAACTCAACGATGGATTTTTTGAGATTTGTCTTGTAAAGCAAATTACATTTTTAAGTTTGATGAATTCCATTATCAGCATTTTTAAAAATAATTTTCAACCAAATAAACAACTGCTGAAAATCATTTCTTGTCAGGAAGCAGTTATTGAACTAAAGGAATATGAAACACTTCAGGTAGATGGAGAGGTGGTTGGGGATGTAAAAAAAGTGGAAATAAAAATAATACCTAATGCACTAAAAATTATATCCTGATTACTCCCATCATTCATCAAACTTCCAATTAAATAAACAAAATACCAATAGTTGATTGTCAATTTCAGACTCCTCCTGATCATGAGCCTGATTAAAAGTTATTAAGTAAATTATTAACACAATAAATATGGCCTTCAATTCAGAAAAAATCAATTAGATAAATATAATCACGATCAAGGCATAAATATTTCAAGGGGTATTAAAATTCATTTTCCTATAAAAATCTATCTAAATTTATGTTTAAAAAGTAAGCACTTGTTTGGGATTTTCGAGACCAAGACTTGAGTGATATAATTCATTAGGAACCCAGTAAATAAAATTGGTTTTAACTTAAAAACAAAAATATTCTACACAGAAAAACACTATTTTTAACAAAAAAATATTCATTTCACTTACTGAAAAAAGCATAACAAGCGTGCATTCAAAAATCATATTCTTTTTAATATGTACATTCATTGTTCTATTTGCAAGCAGGTTATCTGCCCAAAAAATCAATGGCCAAATAATTGATTCTGTCACGCAACAAGGGATTCCATTTGCAGTTATTTATTCACCTGAGACAGTAACTAAAAAAATATCTAACCTGAAAGGTAATTTTAGTATTCAGCAGTATGGTACTTTTGAAATAACCCATCCTTTATATAAAACTAAAACGCTAGTCAACGTTGTTGATAGCTCCCAATTGATTATAGCAATTAGTAAAAAAAAGGAAATTATTCCAACTGAAAATCAGTTAATTGAAGGGTCGAAAATTCTGGACAAGCATCGTGAGTTTCTTCCAAAAACAAGTTCCACGTATCACCAATCTTTTAAATTTCTAAGCGAAACCAAAATTGAGGTTTACGAACAGACCAAAGAGGATGAAAATAAATGGGAATTAGCAAATTCGTTAGAATCAATAGAAAAAAACAAATTTAAATTCCCCGACAAAAAGTATGTACGCATTGTGAATGCGCATTTTAATAATGGCGATAGCAGTACATTTGGTTTTTTGCCTTATAGTTATTCCATAAGCGAAAATCAAGAATATATTGATGTCCTAAACCTCAAATTTTATAATCCACTTTTCAAAGATGCTGGGAAACGATATGAATATGCTTTATTAGATTCGATACACTTTGATGAAGGCCTTGCTCAAATAGTATATTTTAGGCCAAAGCCTAATCGGAATTTTATTGGATTTTCCGGCTTACTCTATTTTACAGGAATTCGTAATGAGAAAATTGGTGGATATTTCTTTCCATACAAGAGAAAACATAAAGATTTTATTATGGCTTTTAGCGAAGGAATTACTGAGAAAAACACCAGGTTTCTAAGTAATATTCAAGTTTCATTTAAACTTAAAGACATTCCCCATGTAGGTAGAGATTCAAAAATAAATTTTTCTATCCGAAATACCTCCCCGATTTTTGATGTCATTAATAATTCAGATAGTAAATGGGTAGAAATGGCCATTTTCGATCATGATAAAGACTCTACGAAAGATGATACGTGGATGATGACTCAAATAATTGATAAAGAAAAACTGGAATATATAAAGAAAGACACAGCAGATAGAAAATTTTTACTGTCAAAAACTCTACAACAGATGTACTTTATCTATGATGGAAAAGTTGGATATCGTATGCGCTATTTCGATATCAACAATGTATTTTCTATCAATAAATTTGAAGCATTAAGAATTGGGTTTGGCTTACAATCTCACCATAATTTATCCGACATGTTTACTTTTGGAGGATATTTTGGTTATGGCATCAAGGACGGAAAATTTAAATATGGTGGAAACATAGGTATGTACTTTGGCAATAGCAGGAATAATTTCCTTTCATTAAAATATACCAGTGATTTGTTAGAACCAGGCTTGGTTAATTTTATGGAACTGAAACAAGACTTGGTAAGGAATTTTTTTACAAGCAGGATGGATAATTATCAGTCCACTCAAGTATCACTTCGTACAGAATTAAATCCATACATCACAACTTCCTTGTTGCTCAATAACTATTCTTTAAAACCACTTTACGATTACATATACAACCCAATGGATCAAGAAATAACAGAAACTCAACGTTTTGACTTTTCTGAAACTTCCATCTTTCTTAATATAGGTACGCCTTTTTCAGGAAACCCAAATCTGAGAAAAGTGCTCTATAGAAATAAATTTTTTCAGCGAAACTTATTCATTAATGTCACTAAAGGGTGGGATATCCAAAAAGGTGGGGATTTTGACTATTGGAAATTTAACACAAGGTTCAGTTCGAAAATTAAGCTAAAACGACATGACGAATTAAGAGTTATCCTTGATGCTGGAGTAATGACTATAGATCAACCGTACCAAATAATGTATGGTGGACCCGGTACGGAATTTAAGCTAACTGGTATCATCATCAACAACACATTTCAGACAATGAAGCTTTATGGTTTTTTTACTGACAGATTTGTACATTCATTTATCAACTACAATTTGGGTAATGTGATATTTAAAAAATCAAAATTCAAACCTGAACTTGCTTTCGCTTTGAACCTGGGATGGGGCAAAATTAAAGGTAGAAAGGAAATACATGAAGGTATTGATGTCAGGGATTATTCCAACGGATATTTTGAAACGGGTGTGATGTTGAATAACCTTCTTCGCTTGAAAATATATAAATATTTTTATGGTGGTTTGGGTATTGGCACTTTTATAGGCTATGGTCCTGATGCCGAAAACGGTTCGTTTGCCATTCGTATTTCTTATGAAATCGGAACACTTTAGCATCCAGAAATCACTAAAAATGGACAAATTAAAATACCTGGAATATCTGGAATCTTATTTGACCCCAAGAAGGAAACTGCTTATTGACCAAGTATCTGCACACCGAACAAGGCATTTTACTATTGTTGCTGAAGATACCTATCAGGATCATAATGCAAGCGCATTGATTAGAAATTGTGAATGTTTTGGTATTCAGGAATTACATATTATAGAAGAAATTAATAGATATCGATTGGCAAAAGGGATGACTCAAGGCTCAGAAAAATGGGTCGATTTACACTATTACTCTGAGTATGAAAATAATACCCAAACTTGCATAAATACACTTAGGGATAAAGGATATGCAATTATTGCCACTTCTCCACATGAAAATGAATGCCTTTTAGATGATTACGATATCAATACAAAATCAGCTTTCTTTTTTGGAAAAGAAAGAACCGGATTATCCCATGAAGTACTGGACCAGGCAGATGGTTTTATAAAAATCCCCATGTTTGGGTTTTCAGAAAGTTTCAATATCTCAGTATCTGTTGCCCTTTTGCTGCAACCATTGATGAAGAAATTACGAAATATCCAAGACAAATATTTTTTTCTTTCTCAAGGTGAGATTATTGATTTGAAAATAGATTGGTGTATTAAGACTATTCAAAACGGAGACCGGATTGCAAAAAAATATCTTGACGAACATTCATAGATATTTTACTTGAATACTGAAGTATCTTAAAATTCATTAGCCATTCAGGTGCGCAAATTTGCTACATAGACATTAAAATAATTTAACTTAATCGCCCCAATGTTAGTGGATTCTGATTGAGGATTTTGACAAGGGTGTTATACATTTCAGGGTGCCAATCATAAAAATCCGTTGATTTTTCAAAAAAATTCTCAACTGCAACAGCAAAGAATTCCTGACTATTTGTTGCTGCATAAGTTCTAAAAAAATCAGATTCACCTTCATTCATTTTACTAATTTCCTGGAAAGATAGATCAGTCCATTTCCTTAGTACCTCATCGTCAAGAAAACCATATTCTTCATTGGCGATGGCGTTCTCAAGCCGTAAAGCATGCGCCATCTCATGTATTCCGAGATTTATACCATCCTCATAATCAATATAGCCCTCAACAAAATTTTTCCATGAAAGCACAATCAAACCACCCATATTGACTTCACCCTTATGATATTGCTGTGAAATTTCCGAATAGTAACTATCAGGGTATACCAATATTCTTTTAAAATGTGTAAAATAAATTGATGGGTAACCAAACGTTAATTGAATTGCCGATCCAGCAATTAAGGCCTTCATTTCGTCAGAAATCGTTTTCATTCCTCTGGCAACAAACTGTTTTTGATTGATAAATTTCTGTACTCTTTTCTCAAAAATTCCCTTATCAGAGGGATTTAGTTGTTGGTAATACTTTAGATATTTTTGTATTGGTTTTTTATAGAGAGGATCAAGACGGGCAACCAACAAATACCGATTAAAAAAATCACCAAAATACCATTTTACAAATATCCTTACTATTGCAAAAAGATTATACATCACAAAAATAATGAACAGGAAAATGATAATACCAAGGACAATATCCATAAAATAATAAAGTAGTGCTTATTAAAAATCAGTATTGAGAATCGGAAAAAATTCTATCTTTTTGAAAATTTTCCTTTTCTCATTGTTCATACTTTTTCTATATCCAATTATTTTGTTCTCCAATCTCTATAACTCCCTAAAAATATTTTTTATAGATACTTCTTTTTCAATTACTTCTTTTAAATCTGTAATCTTTACCCTTTCCTGCTCCATGGTATCACGATGGCGGATTGTTACAGTTTCATCCTCCTTGGTCTGATGATCTACTGCTATGCAAAATGGTGTGCCGATCAAATCTTGTCTGGTATATCGTTTTCCAATTGACTGTGCATCTTCGTAAATCAAATTGAAATCAAATTTCAAATCATCATAAATCTTTTGACCTATCTCAGGCAATCCGTCCTTTTTAACTAATGGCAATATCGCTGCTTTTACAGGTGACAATGCAGGATGAAATTTAAGGAAGGTTCGTTGTTTTTCATCGTCACCCTCACCAACTGTCACTTGTTTATATCCATTGCATAACAACATGAAAAAAAGTCTGTCAGCTCCAGCAGAAGTTTCGATCACATATGGGACATAATTTTTATTGATAGTAGGATCGAAATATTGCAGCTTTTTCCTGGATAATTTTTGGTGACTCATCAAATCAAAATCTGTTCTGGAGTGAATCCCTTCCACTTCTTTAAATCCAAATGGAAATTTATATTCTATGTCAACAGCAGCATTGGCATAGTGTGCCAACTTATCATGATCGTGAAACTTTAAGCTTTCTTCAGGTATGCCCAATGCTTTGTGCCACTTAAGTCTGATTTGTTTCCAGTGTTCGTACCATTGCATTTCCTCTCCGGGACGGATAAAAAATTGCATTTCCATCTGCTCAAACTCCCGCATTCTAAAAATAAACTGTCTTGCAACTATTTCATTTCTAAATGCCTTACCAATTTGCGCAATACCAAAAGGCACCTTCATCCTGGCAGTTTTTTGCACATTAAGAAAATTAACAAAAATTCCTTGCGCCGTTTCTGGTCTCAAGTAAATATCGCTCGCATCATCTGCCACGGAACCAATTTGTGTAGAAAACATCAAATTGAACTGGCGTACATCAGTCCAATTGGAAGTTTTTGAAATGGGGCAAATAATTCCAGCATCTATTATCAGTTGCCTCACTCCTTCCATATCTTCTGCATCCAGCAATCTGGCCATATCTTTTAGAAGATTATCTGCATCTGCTTGTTTCCCTTCTTCTGCCAGCGTTGCTGCTTTATCTTCCAACAATATATCTGCACGATATCTTTTATTAGAATCTTTATTATCGATCATTGGATCGCTGAAACTATCAACATGTCCGGAGGCTTTCCAGGTAAGTGGATGCATAAAAATTGAGGCATCCAAACCAACAACGTTTCTATTGAGTTTGACCATGGCCTGCCACCAAAGCTCTTTTAGGTTCTTTTTTAGCTCTACACCATATGGACCATAATCATAAACCGCCTGCAAACCATCGTAAATCTCACTCGAAGGATATACAAAACCATATTCTTTAGCGTGAGAAATTATCTCCTTTATCCCAAAATTTTGTTCATTCATAGCTTCTAAAAATAATTCCTGCAAAGATATAACAATTGATCTTTGCACATAATCTTGGATGAATAATTCAAACTTTTTATGTTTTTTATAAGTAAATATTGATATTGAACCGATTGACAAATAAGAAAATATTTTACCTAATAATTAAAAGGAGAAATATTTGAATTATAATAAATGGCAATGTTTAAAAAATTACAAATGAAATTAAGGATTGGCATATTAATAATCTCCATTTTTTCATTTCAACAATGCGCTAGTGATGCCCCTTCCAAAAAAGGATCTATTGTAGTGAATCATCAGCAATGGACAACATTACTTCAAAAACATGTTGATAAAAATGGCATGGTTAATTATAAAGGATTTCAAAATGATAGCCTTTTTCTTCAAGCGTATTTAAATGACTTAAGTATAAATCCACCTGATGAAAACTCCTGGACAAATGAAGATCAAATTGCCTATTGGATTAATTTATATAATGCTTTCACACTCCAACTCATTATCAACCATTATCCACTCAAGAGTATAAAAGATATCGGATCTGCCATTCAAATTCCTTTCATCAACTCTCCATGGGATATTAAGTTTATAAGAATCAATGGAAAAAAACTTGATTTAAACAATATTGAACACGCTATTTTGAGGAAAAAATTTAACGAGCCACGAATGCACTTCGCTATAAATTGTGCCTCCATATCATGCCCCAAATTAAGACGTGAAGCTTATACCGGTAAAAAACTTCATGCTCAGCTTAACGAACAGGCCATATTGTTTATTAACGATTCTACCAGAAATAATATCTCTAAAACCCAGGCAAATATTTCCAAAATATTTCGTTGGTTCAAAGGAGATTTTACAAAAAAGGGGTCACTAATAGTTTTTTTAAATAAATACAGTAACGAAAAATTAGATCAAGACGCTGATATTAATTTTATGGATTATAACTGGACTTTAAATGAGTTGAGTGAGATCAAATAATTATTCTTCCCCAAATAGCAACTGCAGTTTTTCAAGACTCTCATTGGATCCTACAACAGTAACAATATCCTTTTTTCTTAGCCTGGTGTACCCATGAGAAATAATTGATTGCCCTTTTCTTTTCACAGATAAAATGATCACATCTGAAGGCAAACGGAGATTTCGCAGTGCCATACCGTGGAGGGATTTATCACGTATCTCTAGATCAAGGGTGCTTTGGCCGGTTTCTTTACCCAACAGCATGGAGGCAGCGACTGGTGATCTTACGAAATTATCCAATAGGCTTACCATTGCTGTATCTGGATCGACAATCAGACAACCCAACTCATGAAATTTAGAAAAGTATTTTCTATCATTTAGTCTTACAATGATATTTTTCGTACCAATAAATTCGTAAATCAATTCACTTATTGTGAAATTCTCCACATCTGATAATAATAGGATTACAGCATCTGCCTTTTTAGCTTCCAATTTATCCATGGCTTCAAGATCCAATTTATCGATATGGATAATATTAACATCCTGGGTTACCTCAATCTGGTCAGCAGGTTTGAGCGTAGCGACCTCAACTTCCCAATTATGTTTTTTTAGTAGTCTTGCAAGCGCCAGGGATTGATCATCCAAACCAAATATTATTGCATCCTGAACACCATCAAATCCAGGAATGTCAGCCCTTTTATGACTTTCTCCAACTTTATTCAATGCCCATTCAAAGAGTGGAGGACCAACAAATTGGTTTAAAATAATTACAGCGATAACAATTGTTGCAAACTCAGCCCCCCAAATTGGGAATTCAGAAGAAGCTTCAATTGCAAGACCCAAGCCTACACCAGCTTGTGTAACATATGGCATCCAACCGACTTTTCTAAATATTGGGCTATCCTTTGCTAAGGTGGAGCCAACAAATGCACCAATTATCATTGCAATTAATCTCACAAAAAATAAAACCAAGGCGATCACCCACACTTTTGTCAGCGTATCAATTGATATCATGATACCGGTAAGCGTGAAGAAAGCTATATAAATGTATGGGCCAATTTTAGTAAGAATGAAATGAAATTCGGGCCTATATTTACTAAAATTGGTAACCATAAAGCTGCCAATAATACAAATCAGTAATGGTTCAAAAAACAATTCCTCTTCCAGATGATGCAGGCTTATTTCCTGGATAAAATGTGCCATAATAAATATCCCATATCCGATCATCAAAATTAATGTTGCCTTTATTTGTGAGCTGATAGAAAGAGAAAGGATAAATGCAATAAATTTCCCTAGCACATATCCCATTCCAAAAGACACAGCAAGTTCAAAAATTAATATTGATAATATTTTTAAATCAAATGATTGATCAGATATAAGTGTTTTTGAAATTGATACACAAATCGCAAAAAAGATGATAACTAGCACATCGATTACCACCGTAACTCCCATTACAGTTTTAGTAAAAGGTCCTTTTGCCCTGAGTTCATGAATAATGGCAATGGCCGATGAAGGAGATCTGGCGACAAATATTGTAGCCATAAGGAGTGAGATCGCTACTTGGTTGTTTATAGTCAAATTTGCCATAAACGGAATATATGAAGACAGCAGATAAATAATGATTGTGCTAAATATGAATGTCACTATAAACTGACCGAAAGTATTCCAGGCGATGCTTTTAAGTCTACTTCGTAAATCTTTGAGATACAACTCTGAGCCAGCTGCAAATGCAATGTAGGCCAGGGAAATACTATTGATAAAAAGTAATTTATCAATGGCTTCCTTTGGGATCAAATTGAGTACATACGGCCCTGCTATTACTCCAGTAACTATAAAACCAGTAATAAGAGGCAGTTTTACTTTTTTAAAAAGTTTTGAAAAATAATCGGTAGCAAAAAGTATCCAGATAAATCCGAATACAAAAACTATAACTTCACTAAATGCGCTCATTCGATAATAGATTATCTCCAAAGTGATTTCTCATACATATTAATCAATTCCAGCATTGTCCTGATTTGTCAGGGATGCAAAATTGAATTTCAACATAGCAATTTTTTATTAGAAATAATGCTATTATTTAAAAAATGAGAGAGTTTGAAATGAGCTATTCGATAAATTACCTACAATCGTGGATGATCAATTATCATTGATAATTTCTCCTTTTCCAGAAATATTTGATTCAATGGACGGCGTACCCTTATACAAAACATTTCCTTCGCCCGAAATGGTGACATTTAAAGATTTATTTGCGGTAACTTCACAATCGCCAATCCCGCTGAGACTTATAATTGTGTGTTCTGACACCATCAAAAAGCTACTCAATGTGAATTCTCCAGAGCTCACTATTTGATGCTTGTTAACAAGGCCTTCATATTTAATATTTCCTGTCCCTGAAATTGAAGTATATAAAGTATCCGCAAAAATATTGGCATCAATACCACCAACTCCAAGCATCTCTATTTCCATAATGTCACTATTTATCGGGCCATTTGTGGTGATATTACCTTGTCCGGCAAGTTTGATAGTATTGAATAATGGTGAAGTTATCTTGATCTCCAAATTATAACTGCCATTGAAGCAGTCATTTGTGCCAACCACAAGCAAGCCATTTTCAATGAAAGTGTTGGTTAATTCCAAAACATTATCAGGTCCTTTAATGCTAAATGAATATTCGGGTCCCTGAGTTAATATAAGATCACCAACATGATTGAAGACTACACCATCAAAATCTTTTAACTCACGTACTTCGGTAATAATATTATCACTCACCCTGATACATTCAAGCTGACTTGTATCACAAGAATTAAAAAATAATCCCATAACAAAAAAAATGTTAAAATACTTCATGACCAAACAGTTTAAAAATTGAAATTAATCCATGTCTAAAAGAAAAGATTTGAAACTATCAAAATCCTTGTTCATAGGTATAATCTGTTTTTTACGATCTATTATTCTTTGAAGTCTTTCGGGTATTGTCACTTCCTCAGAAATTAATGGCTCAACAACATCCTTAAATTTCACAGGATGAGCTGTAGATAAAAATATACCCAAATCCCCAGGGTTCAATAAATATTTTAACCCTCCATAACCAATGGCGGTATGAGGACACATCAAATATTTATAATCTGTAAATACTTCCCTGATGAGCTCTCGGGTCTGGTTGTCATCAAAACTTATTCCTCTGACATCTGCTTTTATACTATTATAATCCTTGTCATAGAAATCCAATATCCTTGAAAAATTAGAAGGATTGCCGACATCCATGGCGTTGGAAATAGTTTGAATGGAAGGCCTTGGAGAGAAATTGGCAGATTCCAAATATTCCGGAAAAATATCGTTTGCATTGGAGGCTGCTATAAATCCAGAAATAGGGACTCCCATTTTTTTCGCAAGAAGTCCCCCGCATAAATTACCAAAATTACCACTTGGTACGCTAAAGAAAATATTTTTGGCCTTTCCCATTAATCTGGAATAAGCATAAGTATAGTAAAAAGATTGCGGTAGCAATCGGGCAATATTGATTGAATTCGCTGAACTTAAGTTCAACTTTCTATTTAATTCCTGATCCAAAAAAGCTGTTTTAACTAAAAGTTGGCAATCATCAAAAGTGCCATGAATTTCCAAAGCTGTAATATTTTGACCAATGGTTGTGAGTTGTTGTTCCTGGATTTTTGACACCTTTCCTTTGGGGTAAAGCAATGTCACCTTTATTCCATCTACACCAAGAAACCCCTGAGCTACTGCACTTCCTGTATCACCCGAAGTTGCTACAAGGATGTTTATTTCGCGGTCATCAGATTTTAACAAATCTCCCACTATACGGGCCATAAACCTGGCTCCGAAATCTTTGAATGCTAGTGTTGGTCCATGAAACAACTCTAATACATTTATATTTTCATGTATATTTTTAAGTGTTACATCAAAGTTAAACGCATCTTCGATGATGCCTCGTAGATCATTTCGGTTTATCTCATCTCCTATAATTGACCACGCGCTTTCAAATGCGATATCAAGAAAGTTCATTCCTGAAATATTGTTTAAAAATGCCTCTGAAAATTGTGGAATTGTTTCAGGCATAAAAAGTCCATTATCATCAGGAAGACCTTTCAAGACAGCCTCTTTAAAATTTAGTAAGGGGACGGTTTTATTGGTACTATAAAATTGCATTAACTTAATTTTTTAAACCGCAAAATTAAAAGTTTATCCTGACGAAAAGATTATTTATACAAATAAGAAAAGTATTTTTCACAAGGAAAAAGAAAATTGAATTACTCCATTACATGTGTGCATTTTAGTATATCTCTGTGGAAGGTGGGTGATATTTTAATAATTGCTTAACTTAGAAATTATATCACATGAATAAATTATTTATAACATGAAACCTGCTTATCCTTGATAGTTTAATACAGTAACATCGAATCTGTATATCAAAATTAGAATGTTAATAATTCAGTTGGCAGGTAATAAAAATATTTACAATGAAATACATCACAATTATTGCCTTACTATTTTTTAACTCAGCTGGCTTTTCGCAGGATTTTACACCAAATTATGACGAATCAAGTATCCCAGATTACGAGCTACCTGAACTACTATTAACTAAAGGAGGAGATAAAGTAATTAGCTCTAAACAATGGAGCAAAATTAGAAGGAAGGAAATTGTAGAAGATTTTGAAAAATTTGTGTACGGAAAATCCCCAAAAGGAAAAGTTAAGATTAAAACTGAATTGATTAAGGAAATGGATGCCTTTAAAGGCAAGGCCATAATGAAGGAGATAAAATTGACATTCAGTAAAAATGATCAAAATATTGAAATGGATATTTTAATTTACCTGCCAAAGACAAATTCAAAAGCTGCGCTTTTTGTAGGTTATAATTTTTATGGAAATCATACAATAGTTAATGACCCAAATATTTCATTAACATCAAGTTGGGTACGAAATAATCCAGAGTTTGGTATTACAGATAATAAAGCAACTGAGGCTTCAAGGGGTATAAGACAAAATAGATGGGCAGTAGAAAAAATTCTTGATCGCGGGTATGGTTTGGCGACAATTTATTATGGAGATGTCGATCCGGATATAAACGATTTTTCAGATGGTATTCATGCTCTTTTCTATAAATCCGGGCAAGCTCAACCGGCGAAAGATGAATGGGGATCTGTAGCAGGTTGGGCCTGGGGATTGAGTAGAGCGATGGACTATTTTGAGGTTGATGAAAATATTGATGAAAGTAAAATCGTATTAATGGGCCATTCCAGGCTGGGTAAAACTTCACTTTGGGCAGGAGCCAAAGATCAACGCTTTGCCATTGTCATATCCAACGATTCCGGTTGTGGTGGTGCTGCGCTATCCAGAAGGAAAATCGGAGAAACAGTATGGCGAATTAACACGGCTTTTCCCCATTGGTTTTGTGACAATTTCAACCAGTTCAATAATAATGAAGATAAACTACCTGTTGATCAACATATGCTGATTGCATTGATGGCTCCAAGACCAGTGTACGTAGCCAGTGCTCAGGATGACAAATGGGCTGATCCGAAGGGGGAGTTTTTATCTGCTTTGTATGCAGGAGATGTTTATAAATTGTATGGACTAAAAGGTATCCCGGATAGTCAAATGCCAAAAGTCAATAAACCTATCATGCAATCAGTAGGATACCACATCCGAACGGGTAAACATGATGTCACGGACTTTGACTGGGAGGCTTACTTAAATTTTGCTGATAAACATATTGGTAGGTAACTATCAAAGTAATAATGCTAGTATGGGTTTCATTTGGGATTAATTCGGCAGTAAGATGCTAAAGGTAGTGCCTTCATTTTCTATGCTTTTTATGGTAATCTTGCCATCATGAAGTTTGACAATATGCCTGACTATCCACATTCCCAGTCCTGTGGATTTCTCACCTTCAATACCTTTTCTTCTGGCTTTAGAAAATTTATCGAAAATTATCGGAAGCAATTCTTCCGAAATACCAATGCCCGTATCAGATATTTCTATTAAAGCTTTACCATCATTAGCATATTTTGAGACTACTTTTATTTCGCCTCCAGCAGGAGTAAATTTTATAGCATTGCTAATTAAATTGTTCACGACTCGAACAAACTCCTGTTCATTTATTTTGACTTTTTTAAGTTTAGAATCAAAACTCTTAATGATAGTAATATTCTTTTTAACGCAATTCTTTTTAAATTGATCTAACGCTTTTTCAAGAAAACGCTTTAAATCAACCTCATTTTTTTGCAACTCATAATCATCATCTTCAAGTCTCCCTAATTCCAACAATTCTGAAATCAAATTTGTAGAATGGTCACAGTCTCTTGTCATTAATCTGAATACCTCTTCCTTCTCCTCTTGTTTTATCAATCCTAATTTGATCAGATCCAATAGCGATTTAAAATTGAGTAATGGGTTTTTAAGATCATGGGCAACGGCATAAAGAATTCGGTCCTTTTCAATATTCAACTTTTCCAGTCGCATTTCATCGCCTTTGATTTTGGTGATATCAAACATGATAGCTAGAAATCTTTTTTGCTTTTTATCTTGATAATTAATTGGGGAAACTGCAGTCTGCATACAAAAATAGTCTCCATTTTTCTTTATGTTTTGCAGTTCTCCACGCCAAACATTCCCTTTCTCAATTGTTGGTACTAATTTTTGATTAAAAACCTCATTGTGGGATTCTGATATTAATGAATCCACTCTTATTCCTTGTAATTCGTGAAGTGAATATCCTGACAGTTGGAGAAAATTTTCATTAGCAATTATGATATTCTTAAGTTCATCTGTAATTATTAGTGAAGCAGATTTGTTTATGGCATTTCGTTGAGCTGTTAATTCCGCATTGGCTACCTCCAATTTATTTTGCGCTTTTACTAAAGATTCGTTAATCTTTTCATTTATCATTTGTTGTTGGTCGTTAAGGTTTACCGAATAAAAAATGATAATTGCAAGAAATAGAAAAATAATTATACGCACTGAATTGTAAACGAAAGGTGTAGTGTTCAAATTTTCAAATATAGACACCAAAGAATTTTTGGCTCTAAAAAGCATTATTTGATCGTGAAATATGACGTATAATAAAAAAAATAAAAACACAAATATTAACCACAACCTTTCATTTTTTACATCCAGAACCAAAAATGGTATAATTGATACTCCCAATAACATTATAGGTTGCCACAAAAAATGCTCTCCTATAATATCACCAGTAAGAGAATAAAAAGTCATAAAAATCAATGGAGAAAAGATAATAAAAAGCTTAGCAGGCAAATAGATTTTTTTCTTAGCCAGAAATAAGGCAAATATGCAAGCTATCCAAAATATGGGAGTGGGATCACTTTTTAATTTATAAGGATATATTTCCAGGTAATCGAGTGATAAATTATAAATGATAAATACAGGAATCGTAAATACCAAAAAATTGATAATTATCAATAATCTATTAATTCGCTTCTGATTGTTGTCGAATCTTAT
>CAYREN010000042.1:0-4309 GCA_964423255.1 uncultured Roseivirgaceae bacterium
GCTGAATCTCTATTAAATGATGGTACTGTTACAGCCTTTTTTAAATTCCTGCCAACTACCTGATCAATTGATTTCTTGCTGCTTTCGCATCCAAAAAATATTACCCACACTAATAATATTATATTCAAAATTCCTTTGTTCATTGCTCTTCGTATGCCCAACCAACTGATTCTTTCATATCTTTCAACACAATTCCATATTGCCTGAGTCTACTTCTGATTTCATCTACCTTTTCATAATTCTTCGCATCTTTTGCTACTTTATACAAATCAATTATAATGTCTATAAAACCTGCTGCATCCGTGGGTTCTTCTTCTTTTAAACCAAGTACTTCTTCAACTAATGAAACATACGTGGCCATCAATTTTTCAAATAATTCCTTCCCTATCTCTCCAGGTTTTAAGTTTCCTGTAGATATAGAATTAATCTTTTTTAATAAATTAAAAACGTGTGCTATGGCTTGAGCTGTATTGAAATCGTCATTCATTGCACGATAGCAATTGTCAATTATCCCGTTAATTTGTTT
Organism: uncultured Roseivirgaceae bacterium; assembly: GCA_964423255.1. Taxonomy (GTDB): domain Bacteria; phylum Bacteroidota; class Bacteroidia; order Cytophagales; family Cyclobacteriaceae; genus JAAUQL01. The sequence goes on from CAYREN010000042.1 coordinate 527, forward strand.
TACAATGTTTTCGTTGATTGTTGTAGAACTATCACTGTTAAATTTAAGCTTCTTTGCCAAAACCAAGCCATTGATCATTTTTTTATAACCCTTGGCTGCTGCTTTTAAAGCGTCATTGGAAAAGTCGAGCGTACTGGAATAATGTGACTGTAAAATAAAAAAACGTACAGTCATAGGACTATACGGTTCTTTTAACAAATCGTGACTACCTGTAAATAATTCCTCCGGTAAAAATGAATTGCCCAGCGATTTACTCATTTTTTGTCCATTGACAGTAAGCATATTGGTATGCAGCCAATATTTTACTGGATTTTGTCCTGTGACTCCAACAGATTGAGCAATTTCACATTCATGGTGTGGAAATTTCAAATCCATCCCTCCTCCATGAATATCAAAAGTTTCTCCCAGATATTTAGAGCTCATAACAGAACATTCAAGATGCCATCCTGGAAAACCAATGCTCCATTGAGAATCCCATCTCATTATATGCAATGGGCTTGCCTTTTTCCATAAAGCAAAATCAACACTATTGCGCTTTTCTGCTTGCCCATCAAGCTCTCTCGATCCAGCCATCAATTCTTCTACTACTCTACCGGAAAGTATTCCATATTGCTCAGATTCGTTATATTTTAAGACATCAAAATAAACAGATCCATTTACTTCATAGGCCAGGCCTTTTTCAACGAGTTTCTCAATCATTTGTATTTGCTCTTGAATATGACCGATAGCACTCGGTTCAATATCAGGATCAAGAATATTAAATTTGGCGGTCACCTTATGAAAATCGTTGGTATATTTTTGCACAACCTCCATAGGTTCCAGATTTTCTATCCTGGCCTTTTTACTTATTTTATCTTCTCCCTCATCAGCATCATTTTCCAAATGACCGACATCAGTAATATTTCTAACATACCTTACCTTATATCCAAGGTGCATTAAGTATCGGTAAATAATATCAAAGCTCAAAAAAGTTCTTACATTCCCAAGATGCACATCGCTGTACACGGTTGGTCCGCATACATACATCCCTACAAATGGTGCATTAATCGGCTCAAATATTTCTTTTTTCTTAGTTAGTGAATTATATACACTCAGTTTATTTTGCATTGGACAAAATTAAGAAAATTGATAATTATAGGTCAAAGTGGTCGCTAAAATATATAGACTTATGACCAATTAGTTTTTGCTCCAAAATATTAAAGACAAAAATATACTGTATGGAGGTATTATTATTTGTTTTGAATATCAATTTCACTACATTTGCATCGAATTTATAGAGAGCCTGAGGGGACCAAAGTCCCCTTTTTTATTGGCCTAAAATTTAAACTAAGTGGATATTAAGTTAATTATTGCAGATTTTGTTGAAAGTTATTTAGATGACAGGTCTATCTTTCTTGTTGATGTAAATGTAAAAGGCAAGTCTGGTAATCAAAAGATCTTAGTTTTTATAGATGGAGATAATGGCGTTGATGTTGATGAATGTTCAAAAATTAGTAAAAAACTATCTAATGAATTAGACGAAAAAGACATTCTTGAGGGGAAATATTTAATAGAAGTTTCTTCACCTGGAGTAGATAGACCTCTTAAATCAATACGTCAATATCCTAAACATATTGGTAGGGAATTTGAATTAATTACAAAAGACAATAAAAAATTTCAAGGAAAGCTTCTTGGTGTTAATGATGAAGAAATTGAGATATCTATTAAGTCCAGTAAAATTAAAAAAGAACTAAATAGTCAGTCTTTGAAATTACAATTTAATAATATTGAAGAGGCCAAGGTTATTATCAGATTTTAAAATAAAATATAAATTAAGCATATAATATAAGCGATGGATCACTCAACTTTAATTGAATCGTTTGCCGAATTTGCAAGACATAAAAATGTGGATCGCCCTACAATGATAAGGATATTGGAGGATGTATTCCGTACGATGATTAGAAAGAAATATAATACTGACGATAATTTTGATATCATCATCAATGCCGACAAAGGTGACTTGGAGATATGGAGATTTAGAGAGATTGTTGATGATAATTCTGAAGATATTTGGGATTATGACAAGATCAGTCATTCCGATGCAATTAAAATAGAACCTGATTTTGAAATAGGAGAAGAAGTTGCAGAAGAAATCAAATTAGAAGATTTTGGACGAAGGGCCGTCATGACAGCTCGGCAGACTTTGATTCAAAAAATAAAAGACCTGGAAAAGGATAATCTCTTTTTGAAGTATAAAGATCTTGTTGGAGAAATCATTGTTGGTGAGGCTTACCAGGTAATGCAAAGAGAAATGTTACTGATTGATTCAGAAGGAAATGAATTGAATCTACCTAAATCTGAACAAATACCAAAAGACCGATTCAGAAAAGGAGACTCAGTGAGAGCAATAGTGCATAGAGTAGAAATGGCTAATGGCAATCCCAGAATCATACTTTCACGAACTTCTCCAACCTTCCTCGAACGATTATTTGAGAATGAAGTTCCTGAGGTTTTTGATGGCTTGATTACCATTAAAAATGTTGTGAGAGAACCGGGGGAAAGAGCCAAAGTTTCTGTAGAATCCTATGATGATCGTATTGACCCCGTTGGTGCTTGTGTCGGTATGAAAGGATCAAGGATACATAGTATTGTTCGGGAATTGCAAAATGAGAATATTGATGTAATTAATTTCACCGAAAATCTTGATTTGTATATTAGCAGATCATTGAGCCCTGCTAAAATAACAGATATTAAAATTGAACAAGAGGAAGGCAGGGTGTCTGTTTACTTAAAACCTGATCAAGTTTCGTTGGCAATCGGCAAAGGCGGTCATAATATAAAATTAGCCAGTAAATTGGTAGGTTACGAAATAGATGTATTCAGAGATATTCAAGGTGGGGAAGTTGACGAAGATGTAGATTTGGAAGAATTTGCTGATGAAATTGACACTTGGGTTATCGACGAGTTCAAAAGAATTGGATTAGATACTGCAAAAAGTGTGCTTGCGCTTTCTACAGAAGATTTGGGCAGAAGAACAGATCTCGAAGAAGAAACAATTAAAGCGGTATTAAATATTATCAAGCAAGAATTTGAATAAATCTTCACTTGAAACACTTTTAAAATAAGAATTGATGGCTGTAAGAACAATGAGATTAAGTCAGGTAGCCAGAAAACTCAATATTGGGAAAAATACCATTATTGATTTTCTTGATTCCCGAGGATTCAAAATCGATGATAATCCGAATTTCAAAATTGATGGAGAACAACTTGATCTGTTATCAAAAGAATTTGCTGATTCTGAACTTGACAGAGTAGAGGCCTCCGGGCTTTCTATAGGTACCAAACATATTGAAAATGTAATTATTGATTCTCAAAGTCCTGTTACTCAATCGGAAACTGATGAAGAGGAAGAAATTTTAATAAAAGGACACCAAATTGAAAAAGAGCCTGAAGCTAAATTTACACCAGAAGTTACTGAAGACCAAAAACAACCAACAGATAGGCCTACATCTGAAAAGCCCAAGCTTAAAGGGATAAAGGTTGTTGGAAAAATTGATCTGGATAAAAAGAAACCTAAAAAAAAGGAAGAAAAAATAATTGCTGAAGAAAAAGAAGAAAAACCTCCAGAAATCCTTAGTGATGAAGTAATTAAAGAATCAGACGAAAAAGAAATTTCGAATATTAAAACTGAAGAATTAAGTCAAGAAACTGATTCAGCTGAAGAAACTATTAAAACAGAAATTCAGGAATCAAATGAAAAGCAGGTAGAGACAGAAGTTATTGAACCAGATATTGTTAATGAGA
>CAYREN010000042.1:4409-19479 GCA_964423255.1 uncultured Roseivirgaceae bacterium
TAATGAGATAAAAGAGAAAGTAATTGAAGCCAAAGCTGAAACATTAAAAGGCCTAAAAGTTGTTGGTAAGATAGATCTCCCTAAAAAGGTGGAAAAGCCTGTAGCATCTTCTGATGATAAGAAAGATAAGAAGAAGAAAAAACGTCCAAGAAAGAGGCTTAGGAAAAGTGAACCTGAGAGACCCGCATTAGTAAAAAATGACACGAGGTCAAGTAACTTTAAAAGAAGAGAGAAAAAACAACGACCGCAAAAAGAAGAGCCGACGGAAAAAGAAATCCAGGAACAAATTAAAGCAACCCTTGCAAAACTTAGTGGGTCTGGAAAATCAAGCAATGTTAGCCGGTCAAAATATAGAAGAGAAAAAAGATCTGCCGTAGCTGAAGCGGCTGAAAAAGAAATGATTCAAGAACTAGAAGATTCAAGAACTCTAAAAGTTAATGAATTTATCTCAGCCAATGATTTAGCCTCCTTAATGGAAATCTCAGTAAATAATATTATATCATCATGCATGAATTTGGGGATGTTTGTTTCGATAAATCAAAGACTTGATGCAGAGGCAATTACAATTATTGCCGAAGAATTTGAATTTGCAGTCGAGTTTGTCGATGAGGAAGAAAACATTGATGTTGAAATAACTGAAGACAAAGAAGAAGATCTTGAGGAAAGAGCTCCAATTGTTACCATTATGGGACATGTTGATCATGGAAAAACTTCTCTCCTCGATTTTATAAGAAGTTCAAAAATTACAGAAGGCGAGTCTGGCGGAATTACGCAGCATATTGGAGCTTACGATGTTACTACAGAAGATGGGAAAAGAATTGCTTTTCTTGACACTCCGGGCCACGAAGCATTTACTGCTATGCGGGCAAGAGGTGCAAAACTTACAGATATAGCAATAATTGTTGTCGCTGCCGATGACAACGTGATGCCACAAACGAAAGAAGCGATCAATCATGCATTAGTTGCTGAAGTTCCTTTAGTAATAGCTATCAATAAAATTGATAAACCAAATGCTAACCCTGATAAAATTAAAGAAGCATTGTCGAATGTAAATATTCTTGTCGAAGAATGGGGAGGTAAATATCAATGCCAGGAAATATCTGCCAAAACAGGTATTGGTATTGACGAACTTTTAGAAAAAGTACTGCTTGAAGCAGAATTATTGGAATTAAAGGCAAACAAAGATAAAGCAGCCTTAGGCACAATTGTAGAGGCAGAATTGGACAAAGGAAGAGGATATGTATCAACCGTCCTTGTTCAGGATGGAACATTAAAAGTTGGAGATGTAATACTTGCAGGCGTTCATTATGGTAAAGTAAAAGCCATGTATGACCACAGAGGTAAAAAGCTTAAAAAAGCAGCCCCTTCAACTCCAATATCTGTTTTAGGACTGAATGGAGCTCCACAAGCTGGTGACAAATTTAATGTAATGAATTCTGATAGAGAAGCCAGAGAAGTATCTACCAAAAGAGAACAACTTCAAAGGGAACAAGGTCTACGAACTAAAAAACATATAACTTTAGATGAAATTGGCAGAAGGTTAGCAATAGGCTCATTTAAAGAATTAAATATTATAATTAAGGGCGACGTAGATGGTTCTATCGAAGCTTTGAGTGATTCTCTCCTTAAATTATCGACTGAAGAAATTCAAATAAATATCAAGCATAAAGCCGTTGGTCAAATTAGTGAGTCCGACGTTTTGTTAGCTTCAGCATCTGATGCTATTATCGTTGGATTCCAGGTACGACCCTCTGCAATAGCCAGAAAGCTTGCTGAAAAAGAAGAGATTGAAATTAGACATTATTCAGTGATCTATGATGCAATCAATGAAATCAAAGATGCCATGGAAGGTATGCTTGCGCCGGATATCGAAGAAGTTATCGTTTCAAATGTGGAAGTAAGAGATGTGTTTAAAATCACCAAAATTGGAACGGTGGCAGGTTGTATGGTTACTGATGGCACAATAAAGAGAAAGAATAGAGTTCGATTGATCCGTGATGGTATTGTAATATATACTGGTGATATTGAGGCATTAAAAAGATTTAAGGATGATGTAAACGAAGTTAAACACGGATATGAATGCGGCATTCGAATTAAAAATTTCAACGACATTAAAGTTGGTGACGTAATTGAAAGTTTTGAACAAAAAGAAGTTAAAAGAACACTATAATTAAAAATTACATAAATTTGCATTGATTTTTATTTAACTTTAGAAATAGAAATAATATGGCAATGGGAGCAATAATTGCAATACTATATATGGTTAATATTCTTTTCCCGATACTTCAAGCTGGACCTGGAGATCCTGGAAATCAAGCCCCAATTACTGAAGGGATTATTTTGCTTTTAGCTGGAGCAATTGGTTATGGAGTGAAAACATTCTCTAAAAAAAATAAAAAATAAAGCTAATCGATCATTGTTCCCACTCCTCAGATATTTAAGATTGGTCGATTTATCCTAAAGGAGAATATATTTATTTCATTCTGCGCTGTATCTTTTTTCATCTCAGGAAATTTGCTCATTAACAATAATTTTCCTGACTATACTACCTCAAGTATAGTTTTTTGGTCAACATTATTTATTTACCAGATTAATACAAAATTAAATTTTAATTTTTCTAACAATAATTCTTATAATACCATTGAGTTACCCATTAATAATAGATTAGAATTAATTATCGCTTTAATAATAATTATTCTACTTCATTTACCTTTTATCTCTTTTCAAAGTATAATATTTCTATTTCATTTAGCATTAATCTCATTGCTTTATAATGTCCCGGAAAAGTCAATATCATTTATTCACTTACCGTTCAGAAGCATTCCTGTTTTAAAAATTTTTCTAATAACCTATGTTTGGGCCTCAATCTCTATCATTATGCCAGTCATTCTTGGGAACAAAAGTTTATTTTCGAGCGAAACTATTATTTTTTTCATTGCTCATTTGCTATTTATTTTTTCCATCACACTGCCATTTGATACAAGAGATTTACTTATTGATAAGAAAAATACACTTATTACTTTCCCATACTTAATTGGCATCAAGGCTTCAAAAATTGTTTCCATTATTTGTCTGGTTATTTTCTCTTGGATAATAGGAAATATTATTTTTAGCTGGTACATAGCAGTATTTGTAATATTTACAGCTGCTATCATTTTAAATTCGTCACCATACAAAAAAGATCATTACTTTACCTTTTTTTTAGATGGCACAATTATTCTGTATTTTATTAGCATAATTATTTCAAGGTATTAGTTGAAAAAAATCATGAATTTTCCTTCCTGCGAATCAATAATTAATGCGTCACAAAGAATATCTCCATTTGTTCATCGTACACCAGTGATGACTTCCATGAACATTGACAAAACATTAAGTATGCGTCTATTTTTTAAATGTGAAAATTTTCAAAAAATAGGCGCTTTTAAATACAGAGGTGCTACCAATGCCATTCAGCAACTCACTTCAAAACAGTTGCAGCATGGTGTTGCAACTCATTCTTCGGGAAATCATGCTCAAGCTCTTGCTCTAGCTGCCAGTATAAAAAAAGTGAAATCCTTTATCGTGATGCCTATAAATGCGTCAAAAATTAAAAAAGATGCTGTAATTGGTTATGGAGGAACTATTATTGAATGTGGTTCTACTCTGGAAGCCAGAGAAACTACTCTAGCTCAAGTGTTAAAAAAAGAAAAAACTCATTTTATACACCCGTACAATGATTATAAAATCATAGAAGGGCAAGCTACTGCAGCAAAAGAATTTATTGAAGACGTGCCGAATCTTGATTACCTTATTGCACCGGTTGGTGGTGGTGGGTTACTTAGTGGTTGCGCACTTGCTACAAAATATTTCTCTCCAAAAACCAAAACTGTAGGTGCTGAACCTATTGGAGCTAAAGATGCTTTTCTTTCTTTAAAAGCAGGTAAAATCATTCCATCAATTAATCCGAAGACCATGGCTGATGGCCTATTAACATCCTTGGGAAGTAAAACATTTCCAATTATCCTTAAATATGTCGATCAAATATTTACAGCCAAAGAGACAACGATAGTGAATGCCATGCAACTAATATGGCAAAGAATGAAAATAATTATTGAACCCTCTGCTGCTGTTCCTCTTGCAGTAGTAATGGAGAATATCAATGTTTTTAAAAATAAAAAAATTGGAATAATTCTTTCGGGTGGGAACGTCGATTTTAATAATCTTCCTTTTGACCAAAACTAAATTATATCCCTATTTCTTCTTTTTTAATGACTTAATGAAATTAGCCCAAGCCAAAGGATTTAACAACGGATTATATCTTGGCCCATAGGCATCATGCAAATAAATCGCTTGTTGTTGAGTGAAATAACGGTGATTCATACTTCCATCCATTGGCATATTTCTATAAATCTCTGCAAGAACTGCAGGGTCCAAATTACTATCCATATTATTCAGGTTGTCTTGATTGGGTAACCTATAAGCTAACACAGCTTCCTTAAACATCTCTTCTGTTGGAAAAGGCAAGATCTCTAGCTCAGGAAGATATGTAGTGTCTTCTGTCATTGCAATAATTGTTGTATAACTATCTTCATCTAACTCTGGTATAATTACACTTTTTTTCTCATATCCAACTACACTTATTACTATGCTATCTCCTTCCAAAACTGGAAATGAAAAATACCCGTAATAATTTGTTGTTGTTCCTCTCCCTCCTTTGGGCACATATACGTGCGCCCCCATTATTCCGGTAGCGGTGTCTTGAGTTGCCACAACACCAGAAAACTGAATAATATCCTTTTTGTCATCCTGAGCAAGAAGAGTGCTTGTTGATGTCAATTGCATCAAACTTGCTAATGCAATAAATATAAATATGTACTTTACAATGATCACTAATCAATATTTTGATTTAAAAATACTTCAAAGATTAAGAAACGACAATTTATTTAACGAATTTTAACAATTAAGTATACAATTTGTACAACAAAAAAATTGTTCTGTTCCCAACTGTAATTCGCTTATAATTAATGAAATTAAAAAGCTTAAGCCTTTCGTATAGCACCATAATATTCAAAGCGTTATCTGAGGAACCCAGAGTTAGAATAATAAATTTGATTCAAAATCATGGTGAAATGTGTATATCTGATATTGAGCAAATATTGGACTATACACAAACTAAAACTTCACGACATATGTCATACTTGAAAAATGCAGGGATTGTTGGATTTAGAAAATCTGATCAGTGGATATTCTACTACATTCACGATGAAGTGCAGGAATTATTGTGGCACATTTGGAGCTATATCAATAAAGATTACACCCTTATGAAAGACATTGAAGTTTTTGAAGTTATGTATTCTAATAGGGAACTTGCTGCATTTAATCACAAAAATACAAACAAACCATTTTATCCATAGTTGATTACATTTTATGCATTTTGCATTAATCCATACAAGTGTTATTGACTTTTACATTCTGAAGTTTGAATACTATTTACGAAGCCAACTTAATTCATAATTACAATCTTGAAAAAATATAAACATCTCTTCTTCGATCTAGATCATACTTTATGGGATTTTGATAACAATACCTTAGACGCGATGAAGGATATTTATAAAATATTCAATTTTGAAAAATGGTCGTATTTCAATTTTGAAAAATTAATGGTAGTGTTTAATGAGGTCAATAATTACTTATGGGATAAGTATAATCATGGACTTATTGAACAAATGGAACTGCGCAATGAAAGATTTCAAATTATCTTGGGAAAATTAGGAGTACCCGATAATGAAATCCCAAAAGGTGTCGGAGAAAAATATATTGAGATCGCTCCGGAAAAACAAAAGGTTATCCCTTTTTCCCATGAGGTTTTGACATATTTGCAACCAAATTATAATCTTCATATCATTTCTAATGGCTTTGTTGATATTCAATACAAAAAATTAAATGCATCTAATATTCGTCATTATTTCAATGAAATAATTACATCAGATGGTTCAGGTTTTAGAAAGCCTTCAAAAGAAATTTTTGACTATGCGATGAAAAAAGCTGGAGCTTCAAGGAAAAATTCACTCATGATTGGGGATAATATTGATACAGATATCATGGGAGCGCAAAACGCTTCAATGGATCATATGTATTTCAATCCTACTAAAACTCCACATAACCTAAAGGTAAATTTCGAGATAAATTCTCTTAAACAGATTTTACAAATATTATAATAGTAAGACATTAAGACTTATCAGACTATAACAATTCAATCCACACCAATAAATTACGTTATTCGTTTAATCATCAGAAAATACAATTAAATATTGTGAAACAAATTATCTCTATTTCCAGTTATTATATATTGGTCTTGCAATTGAAGGGTTAGGTCTTTTACTTTGCATTATCAATAAACAAGAAATAGATGATACAAATTACAGATAGTGCAAAGGAAAAGTTAATCCAATTAAGGGAAGAAGAAAGCCATCCAAAAGATCACAATGTAAGGGTTGCTGTAGAAGGTGGCGGATGTTCTGGTCTTATGTATAAATTAGACTTTGATGGAGAAATAAAAGAAAGTGATAAAATATTTGAAGACAAAGGAATAAAAATTCTTGTTGACAAAAAAAGCATATTGTACCTACTTGGAACCACCTTAGACTTTTCAGATGGCTTAAATGGAAAAGGGTTTCAATTCATCAATCCTAATGCTTCCAGAACTTGTGGGTGTGGAGAAAGTTTTGCCGTTTAATATTTACTGGCTAAACATTTATTAATAATCAATTTTACTATTTGATTTTATTAACTTATAAATTAATAAGCCCTTACCAACTTACCTTCCATATAATTAACAAATGCTCTATTCACTACCCTGTTTCCTCCGGGAGTTGGATAATCACCCGTAAAATACCAATCTCCTAAATGTTTAGGGCAGGCTTTGTGAAGATTCTCTACTGTTTGGTACACTATTTCTACCTTGGCACTTATGCGCTTTGGCGTAATTATTTCAGAAATTTTAGCTGAAACTTCCTCATAGGTAAAAGGAGCGTAAACCTCCTTCACATAATTTGGGGCATCATTTTGACCAATACTTGCAATACATTTATTGTAAACATCATCTAATAATTTTTCCATTGATCGCTCCTTAATCAATGCTATTACTGCTCGAAATGCAATAAAGTCTTTCATTTTAGACATATCAATACCATAGCAATCCGGGAAACGAATTTGAGGAGCCGAAGAAACTATTACAATTTTCTTAGGATGAATTTTATCCAATAAAAATAATATGCTTCGTTCAAGAGTTGTACCTCTAACAATAGAATCATCCAGAATAACTATAGAATCTCTATCCTTTCTGATAACTTCATATGTCGTGTCATAAACATGCCCTACCAGCTCATCTCGATGATTATCATCAGTTATAAAGGTTCTCAGTTTTGCGTCTTTAGTAATAATCTTCTCAATCCTTGGTCTAAAATCAAGAATATCTTCTATTTTCTCCAAGGTTGGTTTCCCATCAATTATAATATCTTTTCTTCGGATCGAGAGATAATTCTCTACGCCTTCGATCATACCCAAAAAAGAAGTCTCTGCAGTATTGGGAATATATGAGAATACTGCATTTCTTAGATCAAAATTAATTGAATTCAAAATTTGCGGAAGAAGTAGTCTTCCCAATTCTTTTCGCTCTTTATATATGTCAGGGTCTGTCCCCCTGGAAAAATATATTCGTTCAAAGCTGCACGATTTCTTTTCAAGAGGCTCGATAAATTTCTCTTCCGTTATATCTCCTTTTTTATTTATTATAAGTGCATGTCCTGGTTTGATCTCTTTTATTTCTGCATAATTTACATCAAATGCAGTTTTAATTGGCGGCTTTTCTGAGGTTACAACTACTACCTCATCATCTACATAATAATAGGCCGGTCTAATTCCCGACGGGTCCCTGGCTACAAATGATGCCCCATGTCCAACAACACCTGCCATGGTATATCCTCCATCAAAATCTTTGCATCCTCTTCGTAATACATTTCCTAAATCCAATTCATTTTCAATGATTTCTGTAATCTCTTCATTGCTATAATGTCCTTTGTATTTATCAAAAAGTTCCTGGTTTTCCAGATCGAGAAAATGTCCTATTTTTTCCATTACCGTAACGGTATCGACTTTGTCTTTTGGGTGCTGTCCAAGTTTAATTAATATTTTGAATAACTCGTCGACATTTGTCATATTGAAATTACCCGCAATAGCCAGATTCCTGCTCCTCCAATTATTTTGGCGCAACATTGGGTGAGTACTCTCAATTGTATTGCCACCATGAGTACCATATCTAAGATGACCCAACCAAACAGTACCTGTAAAAGGAACATTTTGCTTAAGCCATTTAGCATCAGTGAACTTATCAGGATTTAGTTTTTTAACCTTTTTATACCTTCTATTGATTTTTTTAAAGATGGTAGCTATTGGTTGTTGATCAATGGCTCTATATCGGCTGATATAACGAACTCCCGGATTGACATCGACTTTAATATTTACAACTCCAGCACCATCTTGTCCTCTATTGTGTTGCTTTTCCATGAGCAAGTACATTTTGCTTGCAGCATAAGCTGGGGTGCCATATTTTTCGAGATAATAATTGAATGGCTTGCGTAGACGAACCATTGCAATACCACATTCGTGTTTTATTCTATCACTCATATACCAGTATCAATTTGCAAATTTACGAGATATTAAAAGACGATCAAATAAAACCGACCTTTGGTTTTCACAGATTATTTCAGATGATGAATACATTGATTAAACCTTCAATTAGAACAAATGTTTCTTATGATGGTTTATTGACTTAATTGTTGCATTACAAGCACAAATACAAATAAATAATTTATGATGGCAATTCAAATATTGGCAGGAAATTTATATCTAAGTCGGATGTTGCCAATCTTTTCCTGTTCTTTTTTTTGAATGAATTAAATTCTTTTACCCAGTTATCATAATGGATTCTATGCATGAGAATATAATTGTTTTTTCCATTTATGTCATCTATCAATTCAGCCATAAGCGGAAATTGATCAAATCTAGGGTGCGCTCTTGAATAAATAAATATTTGATCTGACAAGCTAAATGAGGCACTATCATAGGCATCAATCTTTGCAGAATTTTTCATAGTGCGCTGATCATATCTCTGGGATTTCAGCTTATCAATCAATTCATTTAATTCTTTCCATTTCGCTTTATCGTAATTATTTGTATAGCTCACCTCTAAAAGTAAACGTCTCATCAAGATATGTTTATCGTCATCATCAGCGATCATTATGTCCCAATATTTTTGAACACTATCTTCCAAAGCCAGATATTTAGTAAGTAATGCTTCTTGCTTTCCTGATGATTTAGATGCATTTTTTCCTCCATCACATGCATACATTAATGTGGCAATCACAAAAACAGATATTAGACTCAGCACACCTGTCTTCACATATTCACTTTGTGAAAATTTATAGGTTTGTAGACACTTCTTATGCTTAATTATTGCACGACTATTTTTCATCAGATTTATATTAAAAAAAATATAATTATTAGTAATGATTCTTTTAAGCTTATGAATTGGTTTCATTTTAACATTTGACTAAATTAAGTTTTGCCTATTTTAGCACAAACTAACCTGGATAATCCAGGAGGTAATTATTGATAAATGTAAAGAGTTAGTAATTACGGCATTGACATCGAATTTAAAATGACTTTTGAAAAATTCATTTTTCATGCTATTAATCAAAGTACGCTGACTGTCAATGCCTTATTCTCCATAAGGAAATATCCATGAATAATTAAGGCTAAATATAAAATATCTTTCAATGTCAAAAATATTAAACTCTAAGGAATATATTAGAAAATTGATAAACATAGCCTATTTGAGTATTGGCATTCCCCTATTATTTTTCATTTATGTCTATTTAGAATCAACAAGTGAATCTTTAGTACCGATGATAGAACAAGAATATCAACTGATGTTTTTTATACCCATTTTCATAATCAATTTAGCTTTAATAATTTGGGGACAAAAAAAATTCAACCTGAAAATTGCTGAAGCAAAAAGCATGAATCATTTTTCAAAAAAATTAGCCCAATATCAAAAAGGAACAACTCAGCGGTTTGTTTCATATTCTATTTCTTCAATGCTAATTTCAATTGGCTTTTTCTTGACAGACTTTCAAGTATTTGCGGCATTATTTGGGATCATGATTGTATTATTTTCTATCAATAATCCTAATGCTAGAAAAACAGTCATTGACCTGCAACTTAAAGATGATGAAAAAAATATTGTCCTCAATGGACTTGATTTACCTATAAATAATTAAAAATGAATCGTTTCATTATTCCAGCAATTCTAATATTTATTTCTATTTCCTGTAACAATCCTAAAAAGTCCAACCCCAAGGAGATTACCTCAGAGCCGATTGATTTGAAGGCCGAGGCAGATAGGCTAAGCAAGGAGTTTATCATAGTAGACGGCCATGTCGATTTGCCATACAGGCTAAAAAATAAATGGATTGATGTATCTGTGCAAACAGACGGCGGGCATTTCGATTACGTGAGAGCAAAAGAAGGAGGACTTGATGCTCCTTTTATGTCAATTTATATTCCAGCAAATAAGGAAAACAATGGTGCAATGGATTTGGCGTTGGAGCTAATTGCAAGTGTAGAAAAACTATGTGCCGATTACCCAAATAAGTTTGTCCTAGCAAAAACGCCCAGTGAGATAAGGGCAAATTTCAACAAAAATATGATCTCCCTTCCAATGGGATTAGAAAATGGTTCACCGGTTGAAGGCAAGCTGGAAAACCTGAACCTATTATTTGATAAGGGTATCAGATACATAACACTTACTCACTCCAAAGACAATCATATCAGCGACTCATCTTATGACCAAAAATACACTCATGGAGGATTGAGCACTTTTGGATATAGAGTCATAGAACGCATGAACAGCCTAGGTATAATGGTAGATGTATCGCATGTTTCCGATAGTGCATTTTATCAGGCGGTAAAGTATTCAAAATCTCCAGTAATTGCCTCACACTCATCGTGCAGACATTTCACGCCAGGTTTCGAGCGAAATGTATCGGATGAAATGATAAAGTTGCTAGCAAAAAACAATGGTGTGATGATGATTAATTTCGGGACAATATTTGTGACAGATGCATTTCAAAAAGCAAATAATAAGTTAAATGACAAAATAAAAGCAGGAGCTGATAAAGACGACACCGCAATAAAAGCCGAGAGAGCTGCACTGAAAAAAAATCATCAAGTAATGGGGGATATTTCCAAGGTCGCAGACCATATAGATCGTGTAGTAGAATTGGCCGGAATTGATTACGTAGGTTTTGGATCCGACTTTGATGGAGTTGGCAATTTACCTATAGGGCTTGAAGATGCTTCAAAATATCCAGCGCTAATCCATGAATTACTCAAAAGAAATTATAGCAAAGAAGACATCGAAAAAATATGTTATAAAAATTTATTCCGGGTATGGAACAAGGTGATTGAAGTTGCAGAGAATTAAAAAATGATTACCACATTGACTTTAAAAATTATCCTAATTAAGCCATGATCAAAGTTAGCTCACCACCTAAATTTGCGGCAGGTTTTCAGGGAATAAAATATGCACTCAAAAATGCCCTTGGGCTTATGTCACCTTTAAAATCATTGAAGCTACTGAGAAAGTTAAATCAAAAAGATGGTATTGATTGCCCTGGATGTGCATGGCCTGATCCTAATAAAAGATCAAAATTGGGTGAATTTTGTGAAAATGGTGTGAAGGCCATCGCAGAAGAAGCAACAGATAAGCATATTGATGTTTCTTTTTTTGTTAGATATAGTTTAAAAGAGTTAAAGCAAAAAAGCGACTATTGGCTGGGAAAACAAGGAAGATTGATCAGTCCGGTAGTTTTTCGAAAAGGCAATACACATTATGAATCCATTACATGGGATTCAGCTTTTGAGATGATTGGAAATGAGCTCAAATCATTGGACAATCCCCATGAGGCAGTTTTTTATACCTCGGGAAGGACAAGCAACGAAGCGGCATTTTTATATCAGCTATTTGTAAGAAAGTTTGGCACAAACAATCTCCCAGATTGCTCCAATATGTGTCACGAGTCCAGTGGGGTTGGACTGAACAATACCTTGGGGATTGGTAAAGGTTCGGTAACCCTCGAAGATTTTGAGCATGCAGAGGTTATATTAATATTTGGTCAAAACCCAGGAACCAATCATCCTCGAATGTTGAATGCTCTAGAAAAAGCGAAACAAAAAGGCACCAAAATTATTGTTATTAATCCACTAAAAGAGGTTGCATTAAGTCGATTTAAAAACCCACAAAAACTGAAAGGTTGGATTGCAAATGGTACAGAAATCGCAGACTTATTTCTCCAAATAAAAATTAACGAAGACGTTGCGCTTTTAAAGGTCTGGTTAAAAATGCTTATTGAAGGTGAGCGTAAAAATGCAGGAATTTTGGACATGGAGTTTATTGGTAAAAGTACCAAGGGGTTTTCTGAATTAAAATCTGATCTTGAGCGGTACGATCTACAGAAACTGATGAACAGGACAGGCATTTCGCATGAAAAAATAAAGCTTGCCGCCGATTGGCTTTCGTCTAATAAAAGGATAATTGCCTGTTGGGCAATGGGGCTGACCCAACATGTAAATGGAGTTGACAATATCCAGGAAATTGTCAATTTACTTTTACTCAAAGGAAGCATTGGTAAAAGAGGATCCGGTACTTGTCCTGTACGAGGCCATAGCAATGTGCAAGGAGATCGTACCATGGGTATCATGGAAAGGCCCACTAAAAAATGGATCGACAACCTGAGAGAGACATTTCATTTTGATCCGCCTACTTCTCCCGGATACAATGTTGTAGAATCCATCAGTGCGATGTCACAAAACAAAGTAGGTGTGTTCATGGCATTGGGAGGAAACTTCCTGGCAGCTGCCCCAGACACGCCCACTACAGCTCGGGGATTGGGTAATTGCAAACTTACAGTAAGCATCAGTACTAAATTAAATCGTACCCACCTTGCAACAGGTGCAACTTCATTGATTTTACCCTGCCTGGGAAGAACAGATAAATTATTACAGAAATCAGGAGAGCAATTTCTTACAGTAGAAAACTCTATGGGCGTGGTGCACAGTACAAGAGGAATACTTAATCCTCCTTCGCCAATGCTAAAAAGCGAACCGGAAATAATCGCCTCTATCGCCAGCACTACCATTGGAAATGATAATGAAATTAACTGGCTTTCTCTTGTCGATGATTATAACAATATCAGGGATTTGATAAGCAAAGCCGTATCGGGATTTGACGCATTTAATGAAAAATTAAAAAATGGCAATGGCTTTTCTTTACCCAACGGAGCAAGAGCAGGGATTTTTAATACGCCCGATAAAAAGGCACTCTTCAGCATCAATCAGCTGCCAAAAAAATCTGGTTATAAATATACCATGATGACCATAAGAAGTCATGATCAATTTAATACAACGGTATATGGATTGGATGACAGGTACAGAGGAATATTCGATGGAAGGATGGTTGTATTCATGAATCCCAACGATATCGAAAAGGAAAAAATCAAGCCTGGAGTTCTGATAGGTTTGTATAATTCCTACGATGGAGCTCACAGAGAGGTAAATGGTTTTCAGGTAGTTTCATACTCCATTCCTGAGGGTTGCCTGGCTACCTATTTCCCTGAAGCCAATCCCTTGGTACCATTAAGTTTATATGCTCGCAAAAGCCATACGCCATCTTACAAATCCGTAGGTGTTAATATAAAAAAATAGGATTTTTCAAAAATTGATTATATGGACGAAGAGGCATTTCTCTTGCTGATGCCTGTCTATTGGTGACAAAGTTGCCATCATCAAGTATTTATAAAACTGAAACTATTATAAACTATAATAACGTCTTTTTTGTTAGTCACATGGTTAATGTTTCGTGTTTGGTGACTTAGCATATAGCAGGTACAGGTGTAATGCGATGTTCAAATTATTGTACACTGGCAGTTTTTCATTCTGTTTGTAGTATTGAAAAAGGCATACGCTGCCGACAAGTTTTGATTTTTCAAAAAGACGGGACAGGCTTGTGCGGTTGGCTTTGAGCGACTTGGTTCCGAAAGCATCCGGGATGCTTGACTTTATGAGTTGGCATTTTATTAAGCTACTTTTTGTTCGTACAAATGCTTCTGAAATTCGATAAACAGAGAACTGATACTTGCTACTTCTCCTAAAATTTCTTTAGCGTCTTCTAATGATTGATATTTGGTAGTCAGCAAGATTGGTAGTTTTGATTGGTCAAGTTCGCCAACTCCTGTTTCTATGTATTTACTCAATACAAATTCTATAAATTCCTTTTGCTTGTCGTTGAGTAATGCAAAGATTGTAGCTTTAGCGGCTGCAACTCTTTCTTTTCTTGTTATTGGTTTTATGTCGCTGTTAAACACATATTCTAACACATCAAAAAGGTCACTTTTTTCTGCATCAATTAGTTTTTTGAGCGTGTCTAATTCATCTGCTCCGAATCCTGCTTCATCCAGTTTTTCAAGTAATGTTTTTCGAGTAACTGGATTACTCCAAATCTCTCTTAATTCGGCTTCACTTTTAAAGAAGTTTGGCAACTCACCAAACAAATTATTTAAGAATTCTTCTGCTGAAATTGGTTTACCATCTGCACTCCAAAATGAAGTAGAAATCATTTTTTGTATTTCCAATTCTTTTCCGTTGCGGAGTTTGACTTTCACTTTCCTTTTACAAACACACGGAAGTTGTCCGCATTTCTCACATTCCGTTGGTGGTTCTTGTTCACAAATACAAGGGCTGCTGCCACATTCTGAACAAGGTGTTGGAGGTGTTTTTTCGCAAGTACAAGGATTGTTTCCGCATCTTGAACAGGCTTCTTCCTCAACGGGTTCTCCATCCCACTCAGGGTCAGAAAAACGTTGATAGGCATCTACAAAATCATAAATAGTAAAAAACTCTTTGCCGTCAAACAATCTCGTTCCTCTCCCTACAATTTGTTTAAACTCTATAATCTGATTGACTGGTCGCATTA
>CAYREN010000043.1:0-19478 GCA_964423255.1 uncultured Roseivirgaceae bacterium
TATATCCGTATTGCAAAGCACACTTTCTCACTTGATATTTTCATTCTTTATAATATGCCGTTTCCAATAGAACATTATTGTCAATAAGAAATTTTTCAGTTCATTTGAAATTAGTTTTTACTCTTTTGATTCCGATTAGTATGCGACCCAATTTGCCTGCTCGTCTTATCATCCATTTTACTCTCTTTGCAGTAGTATGCTAGCGTGTTGAAGCGCTATTCTTCAACACGTAATCGAAAAAAAACATAATAAAAAGGGATTACAATCGAAAAATATTATAATAAACGGAGATTTAAATCGAGAATTATTATATATTTGTCAATATGATTTCGAGAATTACTATTCAAAACATCGAAAGGAAGCTTTATAAGGGGAAGGCGATATTGCTTTTTGGGGCACGTCAGGTGGGAAAAACTACACTACTGGAATATTTGACTACAAATAGAAGCGAGTCTGTTTTGCACATCAGCGGAGACGAACCTGATATCAGAGAGCTTTTGTCTAATATTACTTCAACTCAACTTAAGAACTACATTGGTCGCAATAGGATATTTTTTATCGATGAAGCACAGCGAATTCCCAATATCGGTTTAACGTTAAAATTGATTACTGATAAACTCAAAGGAGTACAGGTAATTGCTACAGGTTCTTCTTCTTTCGAGATGGCAAATGAAATGAATGAGCCATTGACAGGAAGAAAGTTTGAATTCAAATTATTCCCCCTCTCGTTTCAGGAGATGGCAATGCATCATGGTCTTTTAGAAGAGAAACGACAATTGGAGCAGCGTTTGATCTACGGTTCTTACCCTGAAATTATCACACACCCAAATGACGCTGGAGAATTACTTAGCTTAATTGCTGATAGCTATCTTTACAAAGATCTAATGATGCTAGATCGCATAAAGCGTCCAAAATTATTAGAAAAAATCCTCAAAGCTTTGGCACTACAAATTGGTAGTGAAGTGTCGTATAATGAAATTTCGCAGTTAGTTGGTGCAGACAAGGGTACGATAGATAAATATGTTCAATTATTTGAACAGACTTTTGTGATTTTTACACTTCCTTCGTTTGGTAGAAATGTAAGGAATGAGCTTAAAAAAAGTAAGAAAATATATTTTTACGATTGCGGAATAAGAAATGCAGTAATAGGAAATTACAGCCCAATTCAAAAAAGGACAGACACAGGAGCATTATGGGAAAACTACCTAATTTCGGAAAGAGTCAAGAAAATGCATTATGCGAACGATCTTTCAAAACCGCATTTTTGGAGAACTACGCAACAGCAAGAAATTGATTTAGTAGAAGAGAAAAACGACACTTTATCCACTTTTGAATTCAAATGGAACGAAAAAGCAAAGGCGAGATTTCCTAAAACATTTACAAATGCTTATCCAACTGCATCCACTGAGATAATCTCCATCAAAAATTATGAGAATTTTTTACTGTAACCCACTCCCTCTTCCAAATGCCTCGGTCTGTGTCTGCCTTTACAGTCACAAACCAGGTGAAAGTTAATTACTATTGATTACCGTACCATTTTTAATTAAAGTCATTTCGTCTGTTAAATGTGAAGCACCAGCAAATTTATCTATTATGAATAAGACATATCTGATATCAACATTTATACATCTTTGCAATCCTGGTTCAAATGCAATGTCGCCACTCATTGCTTCCCAATTGCCATCGAAAGCTGTACCAATTAGTTGGCCGGTAGCATTAATAACAGGACTGCCCGAATTTCCACCAGTGATGTCATTATTAGTTGTAAATCCAACATAAAGAATACCATTAGTGCCATAATCCCCAAAGTTCTTTTTGTAATAAAGATCTTTAAGTTTTGGTGGAACTATAAAATCTGAGTTATTTGAATCTTCTTTTTCAATCACGCCTTTTAAAGTTGTCGAATAGTGAAAATTTACTGCATCTTTTGGGCTATATCCTAATACTTCTCCATATGTCAGCCGCATGGTGGAATTGGCATCGGCATAATAATCCTTGTCGCTATTCATTTTTCTAAGAGCTACTATAAACCTTCTTCTGCCACTTTCCAACATTTCGAGTGCATTGCCTCGGTTAGGTGAAATTTTGGAATATGCATTATAAACTGAATTTGCCAGAATATACCCCGGATCCTTTTCTAATATATTTGCATCTGGGTTTTCATAAAATGTCATCATTTTGCTTTCATTCACGAGAATAGAATTTGTAAATATGTAGTTAGCAAATGATTCATAATCGTTGTTTTTTGATGCTATAAAATCCTTGCATAATGATTGACCATCATCAACTAAATTTACTGCCTTGAACGCCTCAGGAACAAATTCATCATCGATATCGTCCATTGTCATTTTGATCATTGCCAGAAATATTTTTTTGTCAATATCTATATTGTAATCTTTGAAAAAGTTAATTGATGAATTTCGATAATCCGATATTATTTGATTTTTATCGTCTTCATTTTTGGATGAGTCATTTAGTGCATTGATCAGTCCATAAAATTTATAGCCGGAATTGATAAATTCTGTTCCAAATCCAGCTTCCAAAATATAATAATATGGGAGGTTATTTTTTTCGATTTCTAAATACGCCTCACTTATTTCAGCAATCGGGTCTCCATATTTTGAAATTCTCGAGTTTTTAGATTGTATCCACTCAGTCAATTTTTTTTCAATAGCAACTTTCTTGTAGTACACATCAAGCTTTTTCAATCCGATGGTTTGCCCAATAAAATATTTCCAATAATTACTTAATCCTGCATATTTTGATGCATAGCTTAGTTTTATTGATGGAGTTGTATCCATGCTCTCTTTCATTATTTCAAGTCTTTTACCACGTATTTTCACTCTTCCAGGGTTGGTTTCTTCAACTGCCATCTTTACTCCATAAGATGTCATGTAGCGATTTGTACTTCCCGGATACCCCATGACGAAAGCAAAATCTTTTTCTTGTACACCATCCAGAGAAATGGGCAAATGATATCTTGGGTTGAGTGGAATATTTTCCGGAGCATATTCAGCTGGCTGTCCATCTGGACTAGTATAAATTCTGAATAATGAAAAGTCCCCTGTTTGTCTGGGCCACATCCAATTGTCTGTACTACCTCCAAAATTTCCAATAGATTCTGGTGGAGTACCGACTAAGCGAATATCATTAAATGTTTCATAAACGAATAAATAATATTCATTACCTTCAAAAAAAGATTTTATTTTAACTTCATATTGAGTCCCTTCCCTGACTTTAAATTGAAGATCACTTATATTTTGTTCTATTAAAGAGTTCCTTTCAAGTTCGGTCATTTTATCTTTTACACCATTTAGTACTTTTTTTGAAACATCTTCCATTCTAATTAAGAATTGAACAAATAGTCCTTCATTGGGAAGTTCGTCTTCTTTGGTTTGTGCCCAAAAACCATTGTCAAGAAGATTATTATCAATTGTGCTGTGTTGTTGAATGTAGTCGTATCCACAATGATGATTTGTAAGCATCAGTCCTTCTTTGGAAATTATTTCCCCTGTACAAAAGCCCCCACCCAAGGATACAATTGCATCTTTTATTGATGAATGGTTAATGCTATAGATTTCACTTGAAGTAAGCTGAAGTCCCATTTTTTCCATATCAACCTGTTTCAATCGTTCGATATGCAAAGGCAACCACATGCCCTCATCAGCCATTGCATTGCATCCTAATCCGATACTCAACATTAAAATATATATTCGCTTCATAAATTTTTTTAAATGTATAGTTGATATTTTCCTTTCCTTTAATAATTTAAAAATGGAATTTTTATTAGTTAACTGGATGCAAATTTACTAAAAAGCAGCTTTTAAATTGAAGTATAATGCGTGTTCACCTTCAATATTTATTGAGTATTCCCACCTCATTACAAAATCATAAAATGAGACAATGTCTATACCTATACCACCTCCATAAATATACTTGTCGGTAAATAAATTATTTTCTTCGTAATTGGGATAGTTTGCAACATATCCATGATCAAAGTTAAGGTTGATATATGCTGCAAAGGGGACTTTATTAAATTGTTTTATTTTAACAACATTACTAATATCAGTCTCGAAAGAGAATAATAATCTTTTGATACTATTTTTATTGATTGCAAAATGTTGTCCTTCAATAATGTATCTTTCATAACCTCTAAGGAAGGTTTGAAGAAATCCAACACCACTATAATTATAATATGGTTGATCAGAAGGAGAGGAGACTTGCGCTGATATACTCGAGCCAAAGTAAAACTTTTTTCCAAGATCAAAATATCTGGAATATCGAGATGTTGCCGAAAAGATATTAACGTCATCATAAATACCAAGACCGTACTTGTTTACTTTGATTTTAAGATATGCGCCTGAAAGTGGATATGATACAAAATCCCTGAAATCCCAGGTAAATGTGTACGATAATGCAAAATAACTTTGATTATTGTTTCCGTTTAAGAAGTAATTGGAATTTTGATCTATTACTGAGTCAGAGACATGGGTGGAGGAATAATGCAATCCAAAGCTATGTGAAGAGTAAAAATTTGGTCTATAACCAAGCGATACACCACCTCGCCAACGATCTCTTAAAATTGTTTCTGAGTCTAAAAATTGTTGTCGGTGGGCAATGGTGGCATAAGAAATATTTTTATTAGTGGCGTAACCAGCATAAAAACTTAAACCTAATTTTTGTTTTTTGTCAATATAAGGAAACACATATGAAAGTTTGAAAAGTTTAGTATATCCAAATTGCGCTGTAAAGTTGAGAATTTCTCTCCTTCCTCTAAAATTGTAATGACGTAAATTGATTCCCCAGTCCACCCTAGATAGATCTGCATTTTGATTTACCCACCACTCGGTAAAATTTCTGTCGGCAAGATTAAAAATTGGTGCTGGGAAAAAATACCAACGCTCTTCAACACGTATTATAATATCGACTTTATCAGGTGATAAATCAATTACATTTATGTCAACACTAAGAAAAAGTTTGGTATTAATAAGTTTCCTTTTATCAGCCTCAATGGCATCTTTTAATTCTAATCTAGTAAGTGATTGCCCATCGACAATGCTTAATTCTCGCCTGATAATATTTTCCTTTGTTTTTTTAAATCCAACTATAAAAACCTTATCGATTAGAACTGAATCATTGGCAATTAAATTGTGGTGTACATTTGAAAACGTCCCTTTATGTGCGTAGGTATGGTTATGACTTGCAAAAAGCAATATAAATCCCAGTGCTATTAATATTGAGCGTATCAAATTTTTGTTTAATAAAAAATGGACAATTTACGACTTTCAAAATAAAAATTTTCTGGGGGCAAAGATATTACAATTGCAAATCTATGTAGTCTGTTCAGATTTATTGGGTTGAAGTCTTTTTAAGTTTAACAGAATTATTATTCCTGCAACAATCAAAGGGATGCTAAGAATTTGTCCCATGTTAAGGGTCATGTTGTCTTCAAAGTCAACCTGATTCTCTTTTATATATTCATATAGAAATCTTAGCCCAAATAGAATTACAAGGAATAAACCAAATAGAAAACCTTCTGGCAACTTCACCTTTTTTCTATTCCAGAGATAAAATAACAATATAAATAGTAATAATGAGGAGAAAGACTCATAAAGCTGTGCTGGATGTCGTGCAATTGCAAGAGTTTTAATTGTTGCAAGTTGTCTGCCTTGTGAGTTTTTGCTTATTTTAAAGTCAATTTGTTTTCCCTGCGGCTCGTAAATGTGCATTGTCACATAATTGTAATTATTCAGGGCAGACTTGATATTTGTTTTTACTATCTGCGAGGCAATTGTCTGGTTTTTTATTGATTTTTTAAATTCAATTTCAATTTCAACCGGGACATAGCCATTTTCATCTATTTCACGATCTAAATCTTTTTTTATATCTATTTTTTCTACCTGCGACATATATTCCAATTGGTCTATAACATCACTGGCAAATACGACACCATATGTTGATCTTGTGGGAGTTCCGATAATTTCTGTATTCAAGAAATTTCCAAAGCGAATTAATGCTCCTGTAATAGCCACACAAATAACAATTCTGTCAAAAACCCAAAGAAAACTTTGGTCCATGATTTTTCTTTTTTTCCAGATAAATATCCCTTTTAATGGATTTATATCTACAAAATAATTAACATATAAAAATATAGCCATTGTTATTCCTACTGCAGCACCATGACTGGCTAATCCACCTTCCCATGTTTTCAATATACTTATTGGATTTTGCAAATACCTCAGTGGTTCGTAAAAGAAAACATGACCAAGTCGTGCTCCAAGAATAGTAAATATTATCATCCATAATGTTAAAGAATCAACGCCCTTTTGTTGTTTCCCTTCAACTTTGAAAATGTGATACATTATTTGCTGACTAATGATAAATCCGGCAGCAAAGAGCAAACCGTACCAGCGCACTGGTAACCAATCCACATTAGGAAATATTTCCGGATTTGGAGACCAAATTATATAATTCAGAAGTTGCATAAATCAATAATTATAATTTTTGTGAATATAGGAATAATGCCTGTGAAAATATTCTAAACATTATCTAATTCATCCAATTCATCACTATATCCGGATGATAGGATGGGAAATCTACACCATGTTCTGGGATCTACATTGAAATCATCTAAATGAAAAGCTGGAGCTGTTCGTTCTCTTTTCCATTGATTCCTACTCCACAAGCGAAAGAATTTTTTAATATATACTTTTAGCACTTCAGCTTTTTCAAGTGTCTGATTATTAAGAATATTAAATATTTCTACTGGAGATAATCTCTCTTTGATGGCAAGCTTTTCTATTTCTACAATGATATGATAAGGCATTAAATCATCCTCGTCAGTCTGGTTTTTGTCTGGAGGTCTAAGTTCGGCAGTTGGATTAAGATTGTTTACTAAAGACAAGCTAGAATAGTTCAATTCCTTTTCGGCCCATTTTAGCCACTTTATTATAAAATACTTATCAACAGCAGCAATAGGCGCAATACTACCACTGGTGTCGCCATCCATTGTGGCATATCCAACATCACCTTCACTTCTATTGGATGTGACCATTAACAATGAATTCTTGATATTGGCCAGCATCCAAATAATTGGCGAACGGGCTCTGGCTTGGATGTTTTGCATGGCCAAATCATCCTTATCCCATGAAAGAGGCCTTTTCAGTATTTTTTTTATTTTATCAGAATAAGAGTTTACTTCCTCATCGATATTCCAATGATCAAATTTTGCTCCAATCTCCTGGGCAAGTTCTTCTGCGCTTTTGAGTGTCTCTAAAGATGAATTTTTTGTTCCTTGATACGCGCAATGTAAAATATTGTGAACTATAAAATTACTAATTTCACGTTCGTTTATTGATTTACATTTTTCTACCAGCGCTGTTAAATGCAATTTTTTCAAGCATAACTCCACGCCTAATTCTAAGATACTTCTCCGGATCATTTCTGCTACAAGAATTGCACATGAAGAAGAATCAGCTCCCCCCGAAAGTGATAGTACAAAGCCCTTAGTATGGCTTTTTCTCATATAATCAAACAAAGCAAGAGATTCTGCCTGAGTAAAAATATTAAATTTATCTTCCTTGCTAAATTTTGATATATCTGATATAGGACTGGAATTATTTGCATCAATTTCTAATGATATGATGTTTACGTCCTTAAAAGATAATTTATTATTGTATTGCAATATTTTTCCATGACCAGCAATTACAATCTCCCCATCATAAATCATTCTTCCTGCTTCGTTGCCCAATAGATTGGCATAAATATAATAGCATTGATATTGTCCTGAACTTTCAACAATAAGCTTTTCTCTTGTATGAGACTTCCCAAACGCAAAATGACTCGCACTGGGATTGAGGATTAATTGCACATTTTTTTCTACAAGACGGTTGGCAGGCCTATCCGGATGCCAGGCATCTTCACAAATCTCAAATCCTACCTTTACACCAAATAAGTCATAAGTTAAATCTCCAAATTTTACATTTTTGCCATTAATATGAAAATTGATTACTTCTCCAGCATTCCATGAATTAAACCATCTTGGTTCATAATGAACACCATCTTTTGCAAGAAATTGCTTGGCGGATATACCAATTACAGACTCATTTTTCAGGACAACTGCACAATTATATATAAAACCATTTAAGCGAATCGGGAGTCCAATTGTAACAGCGATATCTTGGGTAAATGGGGCGATTATTGAAATTAGTGAAACGGCTTTTTGAGGCAACCATTCACTTAGAAATAAATCTTCACACCCATAGCCGGTGAGACACAATTCAGGAAGGCACAGTATTTTTACTCCCTCTGATTTTGCCATTTTTATGGCATGTTCAATGTTAGTGAGATTGTGATGCCAATGAATCGGAATTTGGTTTAATGCTGCTCCAGCGACTTTAATTATTGCCATTAAAATGATCTATTTCCAAATGGCAAATATACTCAGACCTTTGAAATAATTTATTAATGAAAGGATAATCAATGGATTGTTATTATCATGAACACTTGATATTACATTGTAGTGCCAGTTACAATACTTAATTTTCTGTATTATTCCTTCTTGGCAAAAAAAACATCTATTCTATTTGCAGTTTACTGCAAGATTTTTGTGCAGCATCTTGTTCAGCCTTTTTCTTACTAAAACCATTTCCTTTTGCGATAGGTTCTCCTTCTATATGAAGTTCAGCTAAAAACTCTCTATTATGACTTGATCCTTTTACTTCTGTGATTTCAAACTTCACATCTTTATTTTGTCGATGAGCCCATTCAATTATTTTACTTTTATAATTTGGGTTAGTTTGAATTAAAATTTCCAAATCATATTGCTGTCGTAATATTTTTTTTACAATAAATTTTCTTGTTGCTTGATATCCTTTGTCCAAATAGATGGCTCCAATTAGAGCTTCAAGTGTGTCACCGTAAATAGACTTATAGGCTTGCCGACTTTTTTTATTATTGGTGTATTCCACAATATCTGTAATCCCCATATTTTTAGCTACTAAATTTAGCGTGTCGCGGTTTACTATCCGGCTTCTTATTTCTGTTAAAAAACCTTCATCTTTTAATGGGTATTTTTTGAATAGGTATTCGGCGACTATCGATCCGAGAATTGCATCACCCAGATATTCCAATCTTTCGTTGGATTCTTTTAAGCCAATATCATTTTGTTTAGCAATGGAACGATGCTGGGTGGCTAATTTATAAAGTTCAATATTACCCGGATTGATTCCGGAAATAGTTTTTATTGCTCGAATAATATTTCTATTGCTTTTTGAGTAGAATAACAAAGCAGTATAGATCTTCCTAATCAAAGGAATTTAATTTTAGTTGAACTTCTTAAAAATTACTGAAAAGTTATGTCCACCAAATCCAAAAGTATTGCTTAGTACGGCATTTACTTTTCGTTTTTGGGCTTTATTAAATGTGAAATTAAGCTTATTGTCCAATTGATCATCATCCGTAAAATGATTAATCGTTGGTGGGATAATTTGATTCTCTATTGCAAGTATTGAAGCTATAGATTCTACAGCACCTGCCGCACCGAGTAGATGGCCAGTCATAGATTTCGTAGAACTTATATTGAGTTTATAAGCATGATCCCCGAAAACATTTTTTACTGCTTTTATCTCGCCAACGTCTCCTAAAGGCGTGGACGTACCATGTACATTTATATAATCAATTTCTTCAGGTTTCATTTCTGCATCTTCCAAGGCATTTTTCATGACCAAGGTAGCACCAACTCCTTCAGGATGTGGTGCTGTGATATGATGAGCATCAGCGGATAATCCTCCTCCAACCAACTCTGCATAAATATGAGCTCCTCGATTTTGAGCGTGCTCTAGTTCTTCAAGAATTAAAGCTCCGCCTCCTTCTCCCAAGACAAAACCATCTCTATCTTTATCAAATGGACGGGAAGCTGTTTTAGGCGAGTCATTTCTTTCTGAGAGAGCTCTCATGGCATTAAATCCCCCTATGCCTGCTTCCACAACTGAAGCTTCTGAACCACCTGAAATCATGACATCTGCCTTACCTAGTCGAATGTAATTGAATGATTCGACAAGTGCATTTGTAGCAGAAGCACATGCAGAAACAGTTGCAAAATTTGGGCCTCTAAACCCATACTTAATACTGAGGTAGCCGGCACTTATATCTGCGATCATTTTAGGGATAAAAAATGGATTGAACCTTGGTGTTCCATCTCCTTCATTGAATCCCGTCACTTCCGATTGAAATGACATAATACCACCAATTCCAGATCCCCAAATTACACCAGATCTATCTCCATTTATTTTTTCTAAATTAAGTTTAGAATCATCAAATGCCTCTTGCGCTGCAACTAGAGCAAATATGGTGAATAAGTCCATTTTTCTGGCTTCTTTTCTATCCAGAAAATCAGTAGGGTTGAAATTTTTTACCTCACATGCAAATCTTGTTTTGAATTTCGAGGCATCAAAACGTGTAATAGGGGCTGCGCCACTAACACCGTTTACCAATCCGCTCCAGTAATCTTTTACGTTATTGCCAATCGGTGTTAGTGCTCCTAGCCCTGTTACTACTACTCTTTTTAAATTCATAAAAGAATTATTATTAAAAAAAGATGACTAGCTTTTTACGTTTTCTTCCAAGTAAGTTATTGCTTGACCAACTGTAGCAATATTTTCGGCTTGATCATCGGGAATAGATATATTAAACTTCTTTTCAAACTCCATGATCAACTCAACGGTGTCCAAAGAATCAGCTCCCAAATCATTTGTAAAACTTGCCTCTGGAGTAACTTCTGATTCTTCAACTCCTAGTTTGTCAATAATGATTCCTTTTACTTTTTGTGCTATTTCTGACATTTTATTCTGTAGATTTTGTTAAAACTCAGTGCAAAGAAATACATTTCGCAATTCAATGTCAAACAATTTTATTAAAGTTAGATTTTTACGTCTTTAAATCATTTTTGGGCCTATTTTTGATAAATTTAAAATTACTTTTGTATGTGTATATTAGTTTTCCATAAAATTATGAGCGGATTATTTCGATGATGAAAACAATTAAAATAATTTTCAGAAAAGAATTCGCTTAAGTCCAAGGATGAGGAAAAGAAAATTAGAAGCAGAAATCGATTATAATTTTTCTTTGGTGGGAATAATTTCCCCGCTTAAGGAATACAAATTTGCCTGGCTTTTAAATAAAAATTTGGATATTCAGTTGGACAAAACTCAAGATATTGAAATAGAATTTTTAAAGAATAAAAATTTAATCATTTCAAATTATATCCATGAAACAGAGCATAGTAGTTTTAAATTGATGAAAAACAAATCGGTAGATCATTATGGCGACAATCCTGATTTTATAGTCCCAGAATTAAAGCGATTTGATTATATTATTGTTGTTCAAGGTTTTGAGGATTTATTTTCCGATCAAGAATTAAAAAATATGATTTCCTCTATTACAAGTGTACAATACGTTCAACTTTTTTCTGTTGAAAGCCTTAAGTCAAAAGAAAATTTAATTTTTTAAATGCGGTCTATTTTTTGAGGTAAAACCAAAATTACACGCTCTTTATCAACAATTACAGAACCAGGAGGAGCCCCTTTTGCTTTTCTTACATATTTTTTTGGTGTATATAATACTCTTGATAACGCGTCAGATTTATTTTTAGAATAAAATGCAGCATAAGATGCAGCTTGCTCAATAACCATTATTGGTATATTTTGATTTGTCTTTTTTTTAATGATTACATGTGAGCCAGCGACACCTTTTGTATGAAGAAAAAGATCATCTTTTCGAGCAGTCCCAAAAGTTAAAAACTCATTTTTTTTAGCATTTTTACCTATTAGTATCTCGTAACCCATAAAATTGACTAAATGAAAAGGAGGTTCTTTTTTCAAAGGGTTTTTGTCAGATTTTTTATTCAAATGTTTTAATTTCGATATTTGATCAAGTTCATCAATCTGCTTTTTCAGATCTGAAATATTATTCGCTTTGGCGGAAATATTTTTTTTTAAGGTATCAATTTCAATTTGTTGGTTTTTGGCTTTTCTATAATATTTTTCCGCATTTGCTTGAGGCGTTAGTGAAGATTTAAGTTGAATAGAAATAAGTCTATCTGTAAAAAAATCCTTGAGTTGGATCTTCGTTGAATATGGTTCTATTCCAAGTAAATTAGCCATTATTAAATCTCCAATACTTTGATAATTGGTTTTAGATCGCAATGCATCTAACCTCAAAGAAGATTTTATTATATAAGACTCACTTTTTCTAATTTTCGCAATAAGTGGATTTTTTAAGGCTGCCCTACCTTTCTCTAAACTATATGTAGAAATATATTTTCTATAAAAATTATTTAGAACTTCTATGGGTTTTGTAAATTTTAGATCATTAGCATTGATTTTATATATTTTAAGAACCGGAAGATTATTGCTGTTAATGTGAATGAAGAAAGATGGCTTTTTGAGATACTTGAGCAACTCCACCAAGCATGGGTATTTGTCAGACAATTGTAATTGATCATATCTCTTATTTTCGAAATACACATCAAATGTTTTTCCAAAAGTTGGAATCAAATCTTTAATATTTCCATTGACAAGATTAAAAGTATTTTCATCAATAATTAAGGACTTTGAAAGACGATCAATATTAATACTTAAATCTTGTTTTAATTGATTGTTAAAAATTTCAATGATATTTCCCTTATGAAATAAAATGATATTAGATCTGTTTCCATGCATTTTAAATAACAATTGAAACTTGTCATTCAACTCAAAGTAGAAACTTCTATCTTGCTCTATTTGTACAATCTCATTTACTTGCTGATTAATTATATGTTGAAACAGATTGACACTATTCCTCCTGGCACGATTTAATTTTTTTGGAAATGAAAGACAGCAAAATGAAGGATCCAGGTGTGCAATAATAAATTTTTCTTTTGATTCATTAATAAGGGAAATTACAAGTTCATTTTTAGATTGGCTGTATACTTCTGCAATAGTATAACCTACCAATTCATTATTTAACTGAATAGAAAGTTGACGTAAAAAAAAATAATTATTGTGCATCATTCAAATAGAAAATGATAGGCAATCATATGCAAGAAATACATTTTTAGGAAGTTCCTGAGAAACTTCCGCATGCAATCCCATATTGTGACTCATATGGGTTAAAAAGGCTTTTTCCGGTTTTGCTTTTTCAATCACCTCCAACGCCTCGTCTAATGTGAAATGCGACCGATGCGCATTTTTTTGAAGAGCATTTAATACAAGAATTTTTGTGTTTTTTATTTTGTCAATTTCTTTATCTGAAATTGCATTGGCATCAGTGATGTAGGTGAAATCTTTAATTCTAAATCCTAAAACTGGAAGTTTGTGATGCTTTACCTGTATCGGGATTATTTCAAGATCTTCAATAAAAAAAGGTTGGTCATCAATCTGGTGAACATCAAGTTGAGGAATTCCAGGATAATTATTTTCAAAAACATAATGAAATTCTCGCTTTAACTGATCTATTACCATAGCGTTTCCATATATCGGCATTGCTTGTTTTTGTTTAAAATTAAAGCTGCGTACATCGTCCAACCCCGCCAAATGATCACGATGCTGATGGGTAAATAATATGGCGTTAAGATTTTGAATTTCTGATCTAAGCACTTGGTACCTAAAATCGGGTCCAGAATCGATTATTAAATTCAGACCATTTACTTCAACAAATACAGAAGTTCTAAGCCGTTGGTCCTTAGGATTTTTAGATTTGCAAACCTTGCAATCGCACGCAATTACTGGCACACCTTGAGAAGTGCCAGTACCTAAAAAGGTTACTTTACAACTCAACTTTCTACTCTGATTTCTTTGTACAAAATCAGGTTTTTAGGATTTAAATTTGTGAAATTGAATTCGATAGATTTAATAATTTCTAAAAGACAATTTATTTTTCCTTCCATAGAATAAAACTTATTTACAACCACAATTTTTGTATCGTTGATTATGCAATATCCAGACTTGAAATTGCCTTTTTCGTATCTAAGAATGTAGTCTGATTCGGAAAAAATATCTTCCAATTTGTTGAGGAAATGTCTTGAATATTTGACCTCCATTTAAATAGTTAAATTCCTAACCATTTCAACAAGTTGATCAAAATCCAATGGTTTCTGAAGGTATTCATTAATCCCTGCATTATTAAAATCTTCTTTAGAATAATTTTGAGCATTTCCTGTAATCGCTAATATTGGAATTTGAGCCTTTTTTGGATCATCCAGTTCTCTTATTTTTTGAGCACATTCCATACCGTTCATTTTAGGCATGTTGATATCCATAAGAATAATGTCATAATTTTCTTTTTCTAGCATCTGGAGAACTTGGATGCCATTTTTTGCCGAAAAAATTTCATAGTTCTGCACTTGCAATATCCGTCTTGTTAAATTTTGAATTACGGAACTATCTTCTGCAATAAGTACTTTTTTAGATTCCATGACTTAATTATTTATACTTAAATTTTATTAAATATTTCAAATGGATGCAGCTGATTTATTCTAACGTTGATTATCCTTTTTATTTGAACATTTATTTAATTTAAATAAGTTGGATAATACTTCTTAAATTCTTCAAAGCTTAGTTTCAATTCATTTAATTGATCATTAAGCCCATCATAAATTCTTTTTTCGCTTTTAAGTTTATCCTCAATTGCGATTGTAAGGTTAGTCACCTTTTCAATACCCAATGTTGAAGCATTTCCCTTTAGTGTATGCAAATTAATTAAAATATTATTGTAGTTGTTATCATTCAAGGAAAGAATGCAACTATTGATTTGCTCTTTGGTTTCGTATTCAAAATCAGCAAAAACATTCATTACCATTTCTTCTCCACCATATTTTTTGAGTTGTTCCACGATTTCAGAATTAATTATGCTTTCTTTTTCTTCAACAATAGTTAACTCAATTTCTTTATCACTTTTTTCAATATGGAGTATTGATCTAATTTTATTTAGTAATTCACTTGCCTTTATTGGTTTTGAAATATAATCATCTAATCCTGATTTTATGAATCGTTCCTTGTCTTCTTTCATTGAATAGGCCGTCATTGCTACAATTGGGCCAAGTTTTTTTATCCCTAGAGCTTTTATTTTTTTTGTAGCAGTTACACCATCCATATCAGGCATTTGTATATCCATAAAAATCACATCATAGTTTCCTTTTTTTGCCTTGTTTATGGCATCTTGTCCATTGACAGCAACAGTGACATCGCATCCAGACTTTTTCATGATTTCACCAGCCACTTGGCGGTTTACCATATTGTCATCAACCAGAAGCACTTTTGGAATTTTATTATTGAAAAAATTACTGATGCGTACATCTTTTTTCATTAATTCCGCCTCATCAATAACTTCTTCAAAAGTCTCTTCAGTTTCGAAGGTGAACCAAAATGAACTGCCTAACCCAAGAGCAGAAAAAACGCCAATATCTCCACCCATAAGTTTACATAATTCTTTAGAAATGGAAAGGCCTAAGCCAGTACCTCCAAAGGTTTTAGTCGATGAGTCTTCTACTTGGCTAAAGCTGCTAAATAGTTTATTTACATTATTCTGTGAAATTCCAATACCGCTGTCACTAACTACTACTTTAATAATATTCTTTTCATCATTTTTAACGATGGTTTTGAGGCTTATGTTAATTGAACCACCACCATCTGTAAATTTTATTGCATTTGAAGTTAGGTTGGACAGCACTTGCAAAAGTCTTGTTTCATCCAGTAGTATTTTCTCCGGGAGGTTTTTATCCATGTGATAGTATAGATTGATATCCTTCGCATTGGCTTGCTGGGAAAACAATGCGTACAACTTTTCTAAGGTGCTCTTCAATTTTATCGGAATTTTCTTTAGTTCAAATTTTCCAGCCTCAATTTTTGACAAATCCAATATGTCATTCAAAATAATAAGTAGCGTCTCGGATGATTTTTTAATGGTTTGGATATACCTGTGTTGTTCCTCATCAAGTGTGGTGCTGTTCATGAGATCAATAGTACCAATAACTCCATTCATCGGAGTTCGTATTTCATGGCTCATGTTGGCGAGAAAATTTTCCTTTACTTTCAAAGAGCGTTCAGCTACTTCTTTGGCTTTTTGCAATTCAATATTAGTCTTTTTCAGTTTTGTTATATCCCTCGCTACACCTTCGACATACGCATATTCATTGTTTTTGAAAAGGACCCTAATATTGCAAAGTATTTGTAATTCCTTTCCTGATTTGGTTTTGATGGATGCTTCAACATTTCTCAAGCTTTTTTCGCGTAAAAGATTTTTTACCAATTTTTTTGATAAGTCTACATTAGGGTAAAAATTAATAATGTTGTTTCCTATGACAAAATCTACTTCGTAGCCTAGCAATTCTTTAACAGAAGGACTTACGATAATTATGGTCCCTTTCTTGTCACATCGAAAATAAATATCCTGAAATGACTCGAAAATACTCCTGAATTTCTCTTCGCTTTCCAGCAATGCTAAATCAGAAAATTTCTTTTCTGTAATATCATGTGCAATGCCAGATACTTCCTGAATGGTCCCATCCTCCTGATAAATAGGATTTAGAAAGATATCCTTCCATATTTCCTGCCGGGTATTTTTATTTTTCAGGGAAGTCTCAAAATGCATGAATTTCCCTTCGAAGACCTCTTGATATTTGTCTTTCCAGAATTGTTCATCATTTGATAATTTCTTGGATTTTCTTCTCCTTTGGCTTTTTTCAATCGTGTCGAGATTGTAAAAATCTTTATTGGCTTTAAAGTAATTTTGGTTAAATGATGTGAAACCATAGTCCTTGTCTACCGACCATATCAAATGACTGCTACTTTCAAAGATGGCTTTCAATCTAGCTGATTGCTCATAAATTTTGTGCTCCTTCTGTTTTCTTTCAATTGCCAATGCTACCTGGCCTGAGATAAAATCTAATAGCTCAAGGTCTTTGAATGTATAGCTATTTTTGATAGAGTAACATTGCAAAGATATAATTCCTATTACCCTATTGGAAATCTTTAAAGGCACACCAAGCCATATTTTTGGGATATTTCCATTCATTGAGATTTTCCCATGATACTCAAGATTAATAATATCTTTCTCAAATAAAAAGAGAGGCTTATTTGACCCCATCGCATATTCAGTAAGGCCGTTGCTTAATTTACGCTCATTTTTACCATCAGTGTTTGTGGTTTGTTCATCTACATAGTATGGAAAATTGAGTTTATTGTTATTTTGATCTAGAAGTGCGACATAGAAATTTTTAGCATCGATGATGTTACCCAATTCATGGTGAATATTGGCAAAAAGCGATTCGATATTGGAACTGTGAATCGCCATATTTGCAATTTTGTAATAAAGTGACTGGGCCTTTTCAGCCCTAATTCTTTCGGTAATGTCATGAAATATACCTCTAAACTCACTAGGCCTCCCGTCTCGAAAAGAGCAGTTTACTCCACCTGTCAGATATATTTTTTGATCGTCCTTGGAAATAAATACTGTTTCAAATTTATCGACATTTTTACCCTCAAGTATTAAATCAAGTGCTATGGATGTTTTGCTTTTATAATCTGGATGAACTATATCGCTAAATTTGATTTTACGAATTTCACGATCATTATAGCCTAACTTTTCTTTCCATATTTTATTTACAAATTGCAATTGACCGTCAAGGCTAAATATTTGAATCAAGTCATTTGCATTGTCAAATAGTTCTTTTAATTGCTCACTACTTCTTTTAAGCTCTTCAGCGATTTTTCTTTTTTCAGTTACATTTTCCCCAACTAAAGTAACACCCGCTATTAGACCTTTTGCATTATACAACACAACAGAGCTCAGTTTCAGAATAACATGTTTGCCTTTTTTATGAACTATATGTCCTTCGAAAGTATTGACATATCCACTGTTGTGAATGATACTGTGCAAAAAGTTTTTAGCCTCTTTTTGCAAACTTGATGGGAACAAGCATTCATAAAAATACTCACCAACGATTTCATTTTTAGCTCTTCCTGTTACGTTGCTAAGCATATCGTTACAGAAAGTTATTTTTCCTTCTCTATCAAGAGAGAAAGCAATGAGATGTGATTTTTCTAAAGAGTCATGCAGTTTTCTTTCCGACTCTTGCAGAGCTTGCTGAAGATTGCGCTCATCTTCTTCAATCTTTTTGTCAGTAATATCAATGGTAGCAGTAATATATCCTGAAAACTCTCCTTCAGATTCATAAAGAGGTATTCCGGCTTCATGAACCCATCGTACCTGATGGTACCTATTATTTATTCGATATATTATTCCATATTTTTTACGTTTGCTAAATGCGGCATCTATTGAGGTTTTTACAGCATCAATATCCTCTTTGAAAATACTACTCCACCATCCATTATGTTTTTGTTCTTTGAGGCTTTTGCCCGTAAAATTGATCCATTGATTGCTGAAATAGTAAAATTCATTATTACTATTTGACATTTTGAATAATACAGGAGCAGATTCCGTCAACTCACTAATTTCTTCCTCGTTTTTTAATTCAGGCCGCTCTCTTTTATACTCAATATCATCAACATCTATGATGGCTGCCGCTATTCCATTAAATACTCCACTTCGGTCAAAAACGGGTATTCCTGATTCATAAACCTTTGTAAAACTGTTATCTGATTTTTCCAGGTTATAACTAATACTGTATTTCTCATGATTTTTAAGGGCGGCGGATATAACTTTTTTTACCCTGTCTCTATCACCAATTTCTATTGTTTTTAACCACCCTTCTTTGAGTTGTTGGCTAAATGAAGTGGCTGTAAACTCCAGGTAAGAAGAATTTAAGTAGTAAACTTTGCCATTAGAATCATAGCACTTAAACATCAATGCTCCATCGACTATAAGATTATGAAAATGGATAGGTTCGTTGATGGTAATATTTTGAGTTAGGCTAGGAACTTCACTTTTAATTGGGCTTATGTTGAGATAGTATTTATCCTTATCAAATTTGAAAATATTTATTTCAGACAAATACAATTCATTGGAAGATACTCTGAATTGAAAATTGATTAAAACTTGATGGCCTATTTGCAGATCATCAATTATAGAATGAAATACTATTTTTGAATTATTTCCATCAGGCTGAAATTCGGGAAATATCGATTCAATATTTTCCCCAACTAATTTTGAGCCAAATTCAAATATATTATTCTTAGCCTTTTGTATTTCAGAAATAACTCCCGATTCAATTTTTAAAATGCATTTCGCATGAATTTGTTCTGGAATTGTTCGTTGAATCAACATTGTTGATTCTAAAGAGTCTACTAAAATATTGCTGCTATTTTCTTTTGGCATCTAACTTAATTCAAGATATTAACTACATAAAATTAAACATTTTATAAGATTTTTGCTATTTCAAATATCAATCAGGTTAAATTGCCATACATTTTTATGAGAATCTATTAATTCAATATTTTGAATAATGATCACTATTTAATCGTCATTGTGGGGCCTACAGCAGT
>CAYREN010000044.1:0-19395 GCA_964423255.1 uncultured Roseivirgaceae bacterium
GAAAGCCTTGGGACGCTTTTCGATCCTCAGCCAACTATTATTAAAGGCAATATTTATAATATTGCTGATGATGGAGAATTAGTATTGGGCTATTTTGATGCAGCCTCTGTGAGTGAAGA
Organism: uncultured Roseivirgaceae bacterium; assembly: GCA_964423255.1. Classification (GTDB taxonomy): domain Bacteria; phylum Bacteroidota; class Bacteroidia; order Cytophagales; family Cyclobacteriaceae; genus JAAUQL01. The sequence goes on from CAYREN010000044.1 coordinate 120, forward strand.
ACGAATTTTTATAAAGAGAAGTGATGTGCCAGTGTCGAGATTTCCAAATAGATTTTCGATATGTGAAGATTCTATTGTTTCACGTGGCAATGTAGCAGGAATGTTAGGTCAGGATTGGTGGCTTGTAGAAGAAATATTATTACCTCCTCCGGCTACATATCTATTTACTGACAGTAGGTATTGTGCCGATTGCACATTATCCGGAACTAATATTGAACCAGATTTCTGGCAATAAAAAGCAATCAATTTCCATGAAAATAAAACACTTTTTTACTACTTTTTTGATGGGGTTAATTTATAGTTCCCTATTGGCCACAGCTGATGATCCAAAAGCAGAAAAAATTGAACAATTTGAATCTTATTACTCCCAAAACTATCAGGAACTAATTTACGTTCAGGCAGATAAAAAATTATTTCTTGCCGGGGAGCGCATCAAATTCAAAGTGTATTGTCTTGAGCAATCAAAATTAAGACCTTCTGAATTGAGCAAGGTGGCATATTTGGAAATATTGGACACTAAAAACACACCTAAAGTCCAGGTAAAAATTTCTTTGAACAATGGCATTGGTTTTGGAGATGTTTTAATTCCAATCAATATGAATTCCGGGAATTTTATTTTAAGATCATATACAAGATGGATGCAAAATTTTGGACCTGAGACCTTCCACCATTCCATGATCACGATCATCAATCCCTTTAAAAAAGCGCGACTAAAACCAAGGCTGGAAAAAAATGATATTTCGATAGATTTTTTCCCAGAAGGAGGGACAATCATAAATGGAAAAAAATCTAAACTGGTATTTGATATAAAAAATGGAAACAACTATCCGTTGAAATGCTCAGGAAAACTCTTTGCAAATGATTCGATATTGATTAGTGAATTTACTCCACAAATAAATGGAATGGGATATTTTGAATTTACACCTGACCCTTCAATAAAATATCATGTTGAACTCCAGCAAAAAGGTGGTAATATTTCCAGATATGACATCCCGGAAGCTGTAAATACAGGTTTAATTTTAAAAGCTAATAAATTAAAAAATAGATATGTAGTGAATATCTTTAGCAATGACCAGTCGATTATAAATGTTGATTTATTTTATATAGTACATGGGAATGGGAGTATAATTAGGCACGATAACATTTCTCTTTCAAGCGGAAGGGCATCATTTGATGTTGATGAATCTTTACTCGAAGCAGGTGTTTCCACCATCTCTCTATTCAATGCTCAAGGAACGCAATTGGCTTCCAGAAGCATTTTTAAAAATTATGGAAATGATGGCATATCAGTGAATCTTAACAAGACAAAATTCAAACCACGAGAAAAGGTAATTATTGATATTTCATCAATGGAAAAGAATATACCTTTTGATTCTATAGATTTATCAGTGTCTGTGACAGGTATTCACCAATATTTCAAAAGCAATAAAAACAATCTTATTGCCCATATACTTTTAAAAAATTCCATTGGTAGTCAAATTATTCCCGAGCAATATTTTGAAAATATGGAAGATGAATCTTCTATTGATAATTTATTGATTGCATATGGAAATGAGCGTTTTGGATGGCAGAACGAATCTGCTAAAAAACAAGTGAGTTACATTCCAGAATATCAGGGCCAACTAATTACCGGAAAGGTATGGAATAATACTACCAATAAACCGGCATGGTCAGTTCTTACTTATCTATCCATCCCTGGGAAAAATGCACACTTTTATGCCACGAAATCAAATCAGGACGGTAGCATAGTATTTGAGATAAAGGAAATTTATGGAAGCAATAAAATCATTGTCCAGAATGATTATTCAAAAGATACAATCTATAATATTGAAATTGACAATGCCTATTTTGAGGAATACGTCAATTATAAATTACCGGTTTTTGATCTTGACGAAAGTATAAAAGACTGGTTAGAACAAATGAGTCAAAATGCTCAGATAGAAAATGCAAACAAGAAATTTAGATCCAAAACGTCTGTACTAACTATTTCCGATTCTTCTAATTTTTATAACGAGCCGGACTATAGATATTACCTCGATGATTTTACCCGTTTTATAGTAATGGAAGAAGTAATGAGAGAATATGTGTACGGCATCAATGTTAGGAAAAATAAAAATGGCTTTCATTTTATGGCAGCTGATATAGAGAGAAGGATAATTTATCAAGATAACCCATTGATGTTGTTAGATGGTGTTCCAATTTTTGATGCAAATGAAATAATTACGTTTGATCCATTAAAAATTAAAAAAATAGAAACCGTTAACCAACGATTCTTCAAAGGTGTACTTGATTGCAAAGGGATAGTTAATTATAATACCTACGATGGAGATCTGGCAGGATATCAGCTAAATGAAAAATCCATCGTATTGGATTATGAAGGTGTTCAACCATTGAAAAATTATGAATTCCCTGAATACAATTCTTCCTTTACACAAAAAGCATCAACACCTGATTTCAGAAATACACTTTACTGGAGTCCAGAGATTAAAGTTTCGTCAAAAGATGGTACAACAATAGAATTTTATACTTCTGATGATCAAAATAATTATATAATTCAAGTAGCGGGTGTCAGCAAAACTGGAAAACCGTTCTCAGCTTTTTCTCAGTTCGAAGTGGCTGGGAAATAGGATTATATCTCCCATAAAGAAATCATAAAACTTCTTTGAATAAACTTAACTCAATGGTTTACAAAGATGGTTACCAAATAAAATTAAAAGTAAAACTATATTTTTCATTCCAACCTGCATTTTAATTATATTGGTTTCAGTTAACCCTAAAAATCTATGTCAAACCTTAAAGCTCCAAGCGTGTATATAGAAAGTGTTCTTTCACAATCCATTGAATCTGTCAATTCCTCAATTCCGGTATTTATTGGTTATACCGAAACCCATGTTGATAGCCAGAGCAATGATTTAATTTTAAAGCCGACTAAAATTACTTCGATAGCAGACTATATTCAGTTTTTCGGGACCTCACCTGCGCATGATTTTAAAGTAAATTTATTACAGGAGAAGGATGAACAAACAGGTAAAGTGCTTAATACTGTAGTAACGATTGCAGGCAATCATTCAGATTTACCGGTATCATTTTTGTATTATTCTTTGCAGCTGTATTTTTTTAATGGAGGGGGTGAATGTTATATTATTTCGCTAGGAGCCTGGCAAGGGACTACTAATAAAATTGATTTTATCAACGCTCTAAATAAATTGGAAAACTATAGCGAACCATCCATGATAGTTTTCCCTGATGTTTGTAGTAATTCTGAAGAAGATTATGGTGACATTATAGATACAGCACTTTTTCATTGTAGTAAAATTGGAAATAGAGTGTTAATTGTTGACGTAAAAAATGCATATATTGGAGAAACAGAGAAAAATATCCATATCAACAATCGGTTCAGAAGTAAAATCATTTCAGAAGTTAAGTACTTAAAACATGGTGCTGCATATTTTCCTTATTTGGAAACAACAATTCCCTTTATCATAAGTGATGAAAACATTGAGGTATTTTCACATAAAATTCAGATAAATAATCAAACATCATTGGGTACTTATAGTGGTTTGAATTTGTCCGAAAGCCTTATTAAGGACCAAGACACACTCACATACAATGCGATAAAATCATTCGTTCAAAACCACTGTGTTACACTCCCGCCAAGTGGGGCAGTTGCAGGAGCTATCGTAAGGAATGATCTTGATCGTAATATATGGAAGGCGCCTGCCAATTTAAGTTTGTCATATGTGAAAAAACCAGTAATAGCAATATCAGATTCCTTTCAGGAGCAATTAAATACTGATCCTCGCTCAGGAAAATCTGTAAATGCAATTAGAAGTTTTCCCAGTAAAGGGCCACTAATTTGGGGAGCGAGAACACTTGCAGGAAATGACAATGAATGGAGATATCTTTCTGTAGTACGATTTTTTTTGATGGTGGAAGAATCGATAAATACTGCATTGCAATCATTTGCCGCTTCACCCAACGATGCAAACACATGGATCACGATCAAAAAGATGATAGAAAATTATTTATTGTCATTTTACCAGTCCGGAGCCTTATCAGGTCAAAGACAAGAGGAAGCTTTTTTTGTAAAAGTAGGTCTGGGCACAACCATGACAGCCAACGATATTCAAAATGGCGATTTGTACATAGAAATTGGCATGGCAGTGGTTCGCCCCGCAGAGTTTATAGTAGTAAAAATTCACAAAAAGATGCAAATGCCAAAGCCGACCATATGGAAAAGAATAATACTTCCTTTTAAAATCATTCCCAAATTTATAAAACGCTGGTTTTAGCACAGATAATTTGGGTTAAATCAAATTTGATTACTTTTGTGATCTGTTGCCAGTCATCCTGCCTTGATTTAACCAAATAATTAATTGAATGAAAATATTCAACAAGGTCTTTTTTTCTGTTTTATTATTTGTTGCGCTCTTCAGGCAAGGTTTTGCACGTGAATATGAAGAACCCTTTGTATCAACAAAAGATAGCCTCACTCAACAATTTTATAATAACCTGCATTCCCAAGAGCTTTCCTATAGTGCATTTGCATATGCCTTTAATGGGTATCAAATATTGATTTCAGAAAATAAAATAGGCAAAAAGGATATACTTACTATAATTGATTTTAGTAAATCTTCAAAAAAAGAGCGATTTTTTATAATTGATATTTCTGAACAAAAAGTGATTTATTCTCGATTGGTGGCACATGGCAAAAACTCTGGATGGGATGTCCCATCCTCATTTTCCAATCATGTTAATTCTTATAAAAGTAGCCTGGGATTTTTTATTACCGGAGAAACATATGCTGGTAAACATGGGTTATCATTGAGATTGGATGGTGTGGAAAAAGGTATCAATGACAATGCAAGAAAAAGACATATCGTGATTCACGCTGCTGATTACGTAAACGATGGCACAATAAAAAAGCTTGGCAGACTTGGTAGAAGTTACGGTTGCCCATCTATTCCATCAGAAAATTATCCGCAGATCATTGATCTTATAAAGGGTAAATCACTAATCTTCATTTATTCCGATCAAAAGGATTATCTCAATAAATCAAAATATTTGTAATTTAACTTTCTATTAATTTCGTTGTATTTGGCGCCAATTTTCTAATACACATTATAAAATCCCATATGAATATTTCTAAGATAGTTATTGCTCTTTTTGTCATTGTTATGCTAGCAAAATGTACACAGAAAAGTGTACCATATTCCTACCATGAATCTGATGCTGATTTGCCAGAACAAGTATTAGAAACTGAAAATAAAGTAGAGCAAGAACCTGTTGATATTTTTGCTGACATTTCAACCGATAGTATTCAATTTTATATAAGCAGTTTTATTGATTCAATCGAAAAGGATGAATTATTTAAGGTTAAGAATGATTACATATTCTCCAAAAGAGTGTTGCCAGAAATGTATAAATCAAGTAAAAATATGCTGAATTGGGACAATGCAAAAAACAGAGCAGATGCTATGGAATGTCTCAATAATTCCTTGGAGGATGGGCTGAATCCCAAAGACTACCATTTAAAAGAAATAAATAAACTAAGAGAAAGTTTACTGAAGAATTCCCATATAGATTATAAGAGTCTTGTTGAGTTTGATATCCTGCTCACAGATGGATTATTGTTATATTCCTACCACCTGATCAAAGGCAAAATCGATCCGAATTCCCTGGATGTTAATTGGAATTTTTCAAGTAAAAATCTCCCTATCAATCCGACTAAACTTTTTCAATCCGCACTGGAAGAAAATAAGATCAGAGAAGTTGTTCTTGATCTGAGACCAAAGGATAGGATTTACAATCAATTTATTACCCAGTTGAGCAATTACCAAATAATGAAAGACAATGGAGGTTGGAAGTCTGTAAATGTAAATGGAGTTGTCAAGCCTGGTGAATTTAATAATAGCTTGGATGAAGTCAGGAAAAGACTATTTGTGTCAGGTGACCTTGAGTTTGAAGAAGGATTTATGGACTCCTTATATGATGATGATATGGTAGCAGCCGTAAAAAGATTTCAGTTGCGCCATGGACTAACTCCCGATGGGGTAATAGGGAAAAATACATTAACTGCAATGAATATCCCAATCGACCATAAAATCAATAAATTGAAATTGAATATGGAACGTGCTCGTTGGGTTTTGAATGATATTAGCAATGAAGTAATATTGGTTAACATCGCAAGCTTCAAATTGGACTACCTGCACGATAGCACGCGCATTCATGAAACCAAAGTGATGGTAGGAACATACCAACATCAAACACCTATTTTTAAGTCCAGATTAAAATATTTGGTATTCAACCCAACATGGACAGTGCCATATTCGATAGCAACGAGAGAATTATTACCAAAGATTAAGAAAAACCCAAGCTATCTGGCAGACAGAAACATCAGTTTGCTAAAGGGAGGTAAGGCCATACCGCAAAGCAGTGTTGACTGGACTAAAGTAACTTCTAAACATTTTCCATATACTCTTCGCCAGGAACCAGGACCTGGAAATGCGCTTGGCCAGGTAAAATTTATTTTTCCGAACAAATATTCCGTCTATCTTCACGATACACCTTCGAAGTATCTTTTTGTAAAGCAAGAACGAGCTTTCAGCCATGGTTGCATTCGTGTACAAAACCCTCTCAGCCTGGCAGAAGTGCTGCTCAATGACCAGAAATGGAATATGGATAAAATCCAGCAAGTACTTGATGAGAAAAAGGAAAAAGTTGTGCATCTCAAAAAACCAATTGATGTGTTGTTGTTATATTGGACCTGTGGGTTATTGGAAAATGGAAACATATTCTTCATAGAGGATGTTTATAACCGTGACGATAAAATTTCAGCAGGTTTGGAGAATGACAATTGGGAAAAATTGATGAAAGAATACCAAAAAGAAATCGCAAATGAGCAGGCATTTATAAAATGACCATTTATAAATTATTGAACCACAATATATTTATAAATCATTCACAAGGACTTCCTGCCTTACTATTAAATGGTACCAGGCGACATTCTTCGTACTGGATGTAGACATCCATTTTTATCAATATCGCTCCACACACAAGAGATTCTTTTGGATGATGCACGCCTTCAACAATAATATTTATAAACTTGCTCTCGTCCTGAATCATGCCTCCAAGCAATTGATTGAGAAGTGTGATGCCAGCTGGCACTTTGTCCAAATTTAGATTGAATGGCTTCTGTGGATCAACAGTTTTCTCCAATTTTTTTAAATCTATACCTCTAAAAAAGGCTAAGGCCGTGAGTCCTCCAATTGGCTCTGAAATGAACATTTCCAGGTCTAAAGATTGTGCTTCAATTGCATCACATGGTTGGTAATAGACATTAAAGTCCTTTATCCAAAAATTCTTTATTTCCGCGCCGTCAGAAATATCAAATACAGATAAAATATCCGCACGATTCCAAAGAACCGCATAATCGACATCATATGTATCAAATGTTTCAATCTTGGTGATTTCTCCATTTATTGTAAACTCCAGCTTTCTCAGATCCAAGCCCAATTCCTCACACATATTCAAAGACATAAAACAAACTATAGAAAGCAGATATAAGAAAATTCTTTTCATAACAATTAAAATTTTAATCCTAATCCTAAATTGAGGCTGACATATGAGTTAACAATGCATTCGAAATTCAAATTGAAAATAGCCAATTCCAAAGCACCTCCAGCGCCAAACAATAATGCATTATCAGACTGCGAGGTTGTCATAACCTGACCTGCCTCATTCATTAAATCAGCCTGTCCATTTTGATAGCCTAAAAATCCATATGCGCGAAAAATGTTAAATGATTTTGCAATTGAAGATCTTACCATGATAAAATCGGAAGTCATCCAATCTCCAATTTTAAATTTGTGGTAGGAGCCCTCAAGGTTTAGCGCAAATTTGTCAAAACCCAAATACGGGCTAAAATTGTGTTGAACTCCAACGCCAAATAAACTTAAGTCATTAAGATCTTTATCCAATGAAGTGGCCATAAAGCGAATCGTCACATTGGTATTGGCAATACCACCAACAGATATTTGAGGAATACCCAATAGAAGTTTATCCATTTCAAATCCGCCAGGGAAAACATAAACCTCTCCATTGTTGCTTTGCAAAACTTCTGCTGAATTTGGGCCAAAGATTGTTGGTGCCTTTTGTGTTGTTTCCGGCAGGTAAGGTAATTCAGTTACTCCTTCAAAGTACCAATCTTTTTCCTTTATAAAGGAAACGCTCGCATTTACACCTATATAGAAATGAAACTTATTTGAATTGTCTGAAGATGGGAATAATCCACTATGAAGAGAATTATTCAATCCATTGACCAGAGGTTTAAAATATTCAGAACTATTTGCATTATTGAAATAGGCCTCACCAAAGTCCAGCAATGAATTGTCTTGTGCCTTTGATTCAAAATTTAATAGCGTAAGCATTAGCAATGTGGTCAGTAGTTTCATAGGCGCAATTTTTAAATAATCTACAAACTAAATAACTAAATGTCCAGAATTTTAATGTAAAAGGTATGATCATTTTACTTATTTATAACTGGTCTTAATACCAGTAGAATATTTTAAATAAATATTTTGTCTGCTTTTTTAAATTTGATAATGATATTATACCATACTAATAAATGCGGATCAATCAATGCATCGAATTAACATAATAATATATTCTGAATTGAAATTATTTACATACCTTTAATTTCAAAAGAAATTATCTTTTGAAACGTTAAATTAGTGCCATATAAATCAATAATCATGAAATTGAAACAAATCGCTTTAAGCTTATTTTTTGTAGTTACCACGATCATGTCTTGCGAAAATAACAAGGCAAAAAATAATGATGAAGTCGCAAAAACGGCTGATCCTAAAATAGAACTATGTGTTGGAGACTACCTGACTGAGGCAGAAGGTAAAGCAAAACTTGATGGACTTTTAAAGAATTATAGTTCTGCCAGAGATTGGAGAGGAAGAGCAGCAGCGATACGAGCGCAAATAAGAAAGGGAGCAAAATTGGACGAAATTGGCAAGGAGAAATGGGAGTATCCAATCAAAGTAGTCAGCAAAGAAAAGCGGGATATGGAAGGCTACAGTGTCGAGAATATTGAGCTTGAAATGCATGATGGATATTTTGTTTATGGAAATCTATATATACCGGAAAAAATAGAAAAGAAAAACCCTGCAGTAATCAGTCCTCACGGTCATTGGTTTCAGCCTGAAGATTATGGCAGACTACGCCCTGATGTACAATTTAGAGCGGCTTCATTGGCAAAGATGGGAGCAGTGGTTTTTGTTTATGATATGTATGGAACTGGCGAAGACATTCAACATAAACATCACAGTCCGGAGGTATTAACATACCAATGTTACAATGGCATAAGAATTCTCGATTATATCACATCACTTGATTACGTTGATGCAAATCGCATAGGAATCACAGGAGCCTCTGGTGGTGGGACTCAGACTTTTTTGGTTGCGGCTTTAGATGACAGGATTTCTGTCTCCGTGCCAACTGTGATGGTGTCGGCTCATTTTTATGGAGGTTGTGTATGTGAAAGCGGAATGCCTATTCATAAGTCTGGCGATTTTGAAACCAACAATGTCGAAATTGCAGCGTCTATTGCTCCTAAACCATTGATGATTATTGGTGACGGCAATGATTGGACTAAAAATATTTCAACAGTAGAATATCCTTTTATTAATTCTATTTATAAATTATTTGGTGCTGAAGCAAATGCAGAATATGCCTTTTTTAAAGATGAGGTACATGACTATGGCATTTCTAAAAGAACAGCAACCTACGGGTTTATGGCAAAGCATCTCGGTTTAGATATTGAAAAAATTCAGGACGACAATGGTGAAATAGATGAAAGCTTTGTTCAGATATTGGAAAACTCGCAATTGCAAGTATATCCAGATCGTGAGCTTGTGAAGGACCCAATGGATTAGTTTTAATAACCTGCCTATTTTTTACGTCTTTTTTTTATTCCTAAAAGAAGTCATGGGCTAAGTAAGATATTCGAAAGACTACTTTTATGAAAGATGTATTAAGAATTGAAGAACTTTTAATGTTCATTTTTTCCATCTTTCTCTTTACGGAAAGTGAGTTGGCTTGGTGGTGGTTTATTGTCTTTATTCTTCTACCTGATATTTCTATGGTAGGATATGCTTTTGGAAATAAAACCGGAGCCATAATGTATAATTTTTTTCACCATAAAGGCTTGGGGATAATATTGATTATCATTGGATTTTATTGGCATATCAGCCCCATCTACATTACAGGAGTGATCATCTTCGGCCATTCTTCATTGGACAGGTTGTTTGGTTATGGATTGAAGTATTTCACTGGATTTAAATTTACGCATCTTGGTGAAATAGGTAAATAATGTGCAAAATAATCATTGTATAGAATCCGCATTGCAAATTAATTATTGCAGTTAAAACCTATTCAAGAACCTTCACTTTCAATGAGAATCAAATTCTTTCTTAACGTAAATTAACATTTACTAACTTATTTTAGCGTTGTATAATTAATAAAATAGTTGATAAACTTATATTTAAGTTGTAATTTCACATCATGATGGAATTAACGAAAAGAGAATTTAATATTCTTGAGATCCTTTGGGAGCTTAAAAGAGGGTTTGTCAATGATGTAATTGAAAAAATTAAAGACCCAAAACCGCCTTATACTACCATATCATCAATTATTAGAATTCTGGAAACAAAAGGTTATGTCACTCATAAAGCATTTGGCAATACGCATGAATATCGACCAATCGTAACTAAACTAAAGTATAAAAAATTTGCATTAAAGGACTTAATCTCTAACTATTTTGAAGGGTCACTGGAAAATGTTGTTTCTTTTATGGTAGAGGAAAATGAGCTGACAGAAAAAGAAGTAAATGAATTATCTGAATTAATCGATCACTTTAAAAATCAGCGAAATGAATAGCTTTTTAATATACCTTTTACAGGTTTCAGTATGTCATACGGGATTTTATATTTTGTATCGTCTTGTTTTTTCTAAACATACTTTTTTCCAAACGAACAGATTTTATCTCCTTACTACAACATTATTGAGTTTTGTCATACCCTTATTAAGTATTGAGTTTTGGAATGCTGTATCCGTTGATGATTCATTCATTACTCAGTTATCATTTATACCTGAAAAAAAACCTGCTTTTGAAACTCAATCTGTTTTATTTAATAACAACTACGGGGCTTGGAAATCATATTTAGTGGATGGAATAATTCTTGGTTACATTGCTGGTTTTCTTTTCAAACTTTTCAAACTTATGCAGGGGATTTGGAAAGTAACATCACTAATCAAACAAAATAAGGCAGTTGACGATGGAGCATATAAATTGATTTGGCTAAAAAACGGTCCTGCATTTTTCTCCTTCTTTAAATTCATTTTTATAAATGATAAAAACATCATTTTGTCCAGTAAAGAATTCTCACATGTACTTACTCACGAGAAAATTCACGTTCAACAAGGCCATACCTATGATATATTTTTAATGGAGATAGTTTCCATTATCTGCTGGTTCAATCCGCTAATGCGAAAAATTAAAAATGAAATTCGTCAAATTCATGAATTCATTGCCGATCAGCAAGTGATATCATTTTCAAATGATAGTGATCAATATTCAAGACTTATTTTGAGACTGTCAACCAACAACCATGCTATTTCTTTTACTCATCAATTTTCTAAAATCAACGTTAAGAACAGAATAATTATGTTAAATCAAACAAAACACAATGCTATGAAAAATTTAAAATACTTACTCACAATACCAATGATCTTGTTGCTAATGTCTTTTTTCTCATTTTCTGAAAAGACTAATTTTTCCAATATCAGCGATGGAAATCAAAATGAAAAACACCTGACAATCGGAGAAATATCATGGAAAGGTAATACAAAATATAGTGATGATTTCTTAACTGAATATTTAGGAATAGAGAAAGGAGAAAAATACAATAAGCAAGAAATTGAAAACAAATTTACCTACAATCCAATGATTGTTGGTATTCCCGATCTTTACATGGACAGTGGGTACTTATACTTCAGTATTGATACAAAAGAGGGTATTATTGGAAAATCCATCAATCTAACCTTTGAAATATATGAAGGCTCCACCGCTTTCTTTGATAAAATTATTATAAAAGGAAATGCGAATGTAGAAACTAAAAAAGTGTTAGAAATGGTTGAATTTAAAAAAGGAGATTTATTTAACCGATCCAAATTAATTCAATCGCAAAAGAACATTGCAAATAGTGGGTTATTCAAGAAAGATGAAGTAGGAATCGTTCCAATTCCTCATTCTGATTACAAATTAGTTGACATAGAATTTGTTTTAATGGAATTGGAATAGAAAATACGGATACAACTCAAAAAAGTTGCGCTGTCCATTTTGATTCAATGTTGTTGCAATATCGGACATATTTAAGTATGATTATCTGTAATATTTTTTATATAATTCTGATTAATAGATATTTATAAATATTGGCATAAAGTTCGTGATCAAAGGATAATTGTAAAGACAATTGAAACCCTTAAAAATCTTAATCATGAATTACAGAACATTAAAATCAACTTTGGCCATGTCAATGGCATTTATTGTTATTGGCAGTAGCATGTCCTTTGCCCGAATTAACAGAACAACTGAAAAAGCAAGAGTGGCTGTTGAAAAAGCCGGACCTGACGATTGGTATACATTGGCAAACAGTGCTGAAAAATGCTTCAAGAAAAACGTAAATCTCAAAGAAGCATCCGAATGGCTCGATCAATCTCTTGCAATTATTGAAGCACCATTTAATCTTGAGCTTAAAGGAGATTATTATACAGAAAACCAACTTCAGGATAAAGCCCTTGAATACTATGTGCGTGCTATGAATTTGCTAAAGGAAAATGATGGTCAAGCTGAGGTCGAACATATTCAAAAGAAAATTTCAAAAATCATAAATATTGGAGGATAGTAGTTGTACAAATGAAGATAATGGGAATCTCTATTCCCTTTTTTTAGTTGGGCGAATTATATTTATATATTAATTTTCATATCTTGTTGAGATGAGATTTATCTCAATTAATTGACAAATATGATTAGCCGAAAATGATCCTAAATTCCAGAAGGACCTTTTTAAGAAACTCAAGCGTTGCGTCATTAGGATTTATTATTTCTCAATCTTGCCGACAGGAACACAAATCTAATCCGACAATTCTCATAGTCTCTGGATGGCAAGATGTAAATATTGGTGACATCGCTCATACCCCAGGATTGCTTCATGTAATAGAATCATTTATTCCAGAAGCCAATATCATTCTATGGAAAAAAAGTAGAAGTTCAAAAGTGGAAACTCTGATCTCCAAAAATTTTCCTAAAGTTAATATCATCCATGGAGAAGTGGATGAGTTTTACGATGTGGATAGCATAGATGTTTTGGATGCTTTTGAAAAGTCTGACTTAATGATTCATGGTTCTGGGCCATATATTGTAGGGAAGACAAATTTGGAAGCTTGGAATAAATATAGCTCTAAGCCATTTGGAATATTTGGGACTACCATTCAGGAAATTGATGATGACTTGAATTTTTTGTTGAAAAAGGCCTCTTTCATTTTTACAAGAGAAACCAAATCATTGGAGGTATTAAAAGAAAAAGGTTTATCAGGAAATAATATATCCTTTGCCCCTGATGCAACATTTTATTTAGACATTAAAAATGACCAAGCTGCACAATCATTCTTGCATGCAAATGACTTGCAGGATAACGAATTTATATGTGTAATTCCAAGACTTAGATATACGCCATATCACAAATTTAGAAAAGTTAATTGGAGTGATCAACGGATAGAATTGGTAGAATCTACGAATGAAAAATATAAGGAGATTGACCATGCCAAAATGAGAGCAGTCATTATCGCATGGGTTCGAGAAACAGGAAATAAAGTGCTTGTCTGTCCTGAGATGACTTACCAAGTAGATATCATGGATGAGTTGCTAATCGATCCGCTACCAAATGATGTAAAATCCAATGTGATTAAAAGAGGTTATTGGATGCCGGATGAAGCTGCTTCTGTTTATCAAAGAGCATTAGCAGTAATAAGTTTTGATTGCCACTCTCCAATTATTGCTCTTGTAAACGGCACACCAGCATTTTATCTTCGACAGCCAGAAGACACAATAAAAGGTCAAATGTATTATGATTTAGGGCTTCAAGACTGGGTCTTTGAAATAGATGAAACGGACGAGGGACAAATCACCGATGAATTGAGAAAGGTTTGGAAAAACTATAGCAAATCGAAAGCTGTAGTACAAAAATCTATGAAAAATGTAAATCAGATTTATCTAAGAAGTTGTTCATTAATAAAACAAAATTTATAATTTTTTAAGCTTCAATAATTCGATTAAATAATCATACAATGAAAAAACTAAAAATCACATTTTTGGTCATCCTTTTTACATCAAATGCATTTTCGCAAAGCTATCAGGCTAACTGGGAATCCATTGATAGTCGTCCAATTCCGGAGTGGTTCACTGATGCTAAGTTTGGCATTTTTATCCATTGGGGTTTATTTTCCGTTCCGGCCTGGGGTCCAACAGACGCCAATGTATATGACAAATATGCCGAGTGGTACTGGTATAAATTGATGGAGTCAAGCTCAAAAGTGAATCCAAATTTTGTTGAGTTTCACAATAATACTTATGGTGAGGATTTTAAGTATCAGGACTTTGTAAATGACTTCACTTGTGAAATGTTTGAACCTACAGACTGGGCGAAAGTCTTCAAGGAATCAGGAGCAAAATATGTAGTATTAACTTCAAAGCACCATGAAGGATTTACACTTTGGCCAAGTACAAAGTCCTGGAACTGGAATGCTGTGGATGTTGGTCCTCATCGCGATCTTGCTGGTGATTTGATAAGGGCTGTCCGCGCAGAAGGTCTGCGTATGGGTTATTATTATTCTTTGTATGAATGGTACAATCCGTTATACAAATCTGATGTAAATAAATATGTCGATGAACATATGATACCACAGATGAAAGATCTTGTAAATCGATACAAACCGGATATAGTTTGGACCGATGGCGAATGGGATCATCCAAGTGAAGTCTGGAAAAGCACTGAATTTCTGGCATGGTTGTACAATGAATCTCCTGTAAAGAATGAAGTCGTTGTCAATGACCGTTGGGGTAAAGAAACAAGAAGTAAACATGGGGGCATTTATACCACGGAATATGACTTGGTGCATGAAGGCATTATGACCGAAGCCATTTCTCATCCCTGGGAGGAATGCCGTGGAATAGGCGGATCATTTGGTTACAATAGAAATGAATTTTTAGAAAGCTATTCTACATCAGAAGAATTGGTTCATATTCTTATAGATAAGGTAGCTAGAGGCGGTAATCTACTTTTAAATATAGGACCAACAGCCGATGGCAGAATTCCCGTTATCCAGCAACAAAGATTAAAAGATATTGGTGATTGGCTTTCTGTGAATGGCGAGGCGATTTATGGTACAAAAAGTTGGGGAGGTGCTAAAACAGCTAAATTAGAAAACGTATTTTATACAAAAAAAGGTAATGATATTTTTGTGATCTGCACAAAATTTCCTGAAAAATCTTTTACAATAAATGGCATCACATCTTCAAAAGTTAAGATGCTGGGGTTTGAAGGTAAAGTAAAAATTAAGAGCACAAATAAGGGTGTAACTATCACGCCACCAACAGTAAACCCTGCCACAATCCCATGTAATTATGCCTGGGTATTTAAAGTTGAAAACATTACAAAATAATCAATAAAAAAAGAGGACCTTAAAAAGATCCTCTTTTTCGTTTACGAGAATGAAGAATTGAGTTACAACTCCTCTATCTTAATATTTTTCCATTTCACTTTAATACCTCCACCGCTATGGATCTGAAGTGCAATCGAGCCATTAGCCTTTCCAATTTTTTCATCAGTTAGGGTAATCATTTGAGTGCCATTGATCCAGGTAGTTACTTTGTCTCCAACAACACGAATTTTCATTTTATTCCAAGCATCCGTTTTTTGAGCATTTCTCACAGATTCCTCAGGTTTAATCAGCCAGCCTCTTCCATAAGATTCATAAATTCCACCACTTTCTTCTCCTGCTGGTTCTACTTCAGCTTGCCATCCGGCAATTTTTGTTCCTTCAATTGTCGATCTGAAAAATACGCCACTATTGCCATTGGCCAATAGATAAAATTGAAGCGTAAGTTCAAAATCTTTGTAAAATTTGTCAGTACTCAGATAACCATATGCTGCATCTGGACCACTTTCACAAATCAGTTTGCCTTTTTCGACATACCATTTTTCAGTACCGTGAATTTTCCATCCATCGAGGTTTTTGCCATTGAAAAGTGAGGTTTTCTGGGCGAAAGATGTTGTAACTATAATTAATATAGCAACAAGAGATAGTGTAGTTTTTAAAAATAGTCTATTCATAATTTTTATTGTTAATTAGCATCAAAGTTAAAATCAGATTTTGAACCATCCAATAAATTTTTGGTTTTAATAAATAAAGTTACACATACATCCTTTGTAAATAATCAATTTTAGTAAAATCATGAGTAAAGCCGATAATCATATTGTTGTTATTTTCGGAGCGTCAGGAGACCTCACTTATCGCAAGCTGGTGCCAGCTCTTTTTGATCTTTTTGCTCAAGATTTACTTCCCGACCGTTCGGCGATTTTGGGTGTAAGTAGAACACAATTTAGTAATGATGAATTTAGAAAGAAGATGAAAAAGGGTATTGCTACATTTGCAAATTTCGGAAAAAAAAGCAATGATAAAATTGATGAATTTTTAACCTCGATTTTTTATCAAACCCTTAATACCTTCGATCCGGAAGAATATGGAGCACTAAAAGACAGACTGGAAGTTATTGATAAAAAGATCGGCATAAATGGTAACTACCTTTATTATTTATCAACGCCACCGAATCTTTATAAAATCATACCTGAAAATTTGGCTTACCACAAACTGAATAAGCAAGGAAAAACTATTGGCTGGAAGAGAATAATTATTGAAAAACCTTTTGGCTACGATTTGCAAACCGGCAAGGCTTTGAACAAAGATTTATTAAAGTTCTTCAAAGAAGATCAGTTGTACAGAATTGATCACTATTTGGGTAAAGAAACAGTTCAAAATCTTTTGGTGACTCGATTTGCCAATGGTTTTTTTGAACCCTTATGGAACAGAAATTTTATCCATCATATAGAGATTACTACCTCAGAGAATATTGGTGTAGAAGGCAGGGGAGGATACTATGACGGCTCAGGAGCTTTGCGAGATATGATTCAGAATCATCTTTTACAAGTTGCTGCCTTGGTTGCAATGGAACCACCTACCACCATCGATGCTAATTCTATTCGAAATGAAACATTAAAAGTTTTTCAATCATTACGACCGCTAAATCTACATAATTTAAAACACCACGTGATTCGTGGCCAATATACTTCTGCAAAGGTTAAAGGAAAGCACCAAGTAGGATATCTGGAAGAAAAAGGCGTGGACCCAAATAGCCAAACAGAAACCTACCTGGCAATGAAATATTTCATTGATAATTGGAGGTGGGGAGGTGTGCCGTTTTATCTCAGAACCGGGAAATGTCTGCCTACTAGGGTAAGTGAAGTGGTCATTCATTTTAAGCCTACACCACATGCGCTTTTTGTTGATAACAAGGATTTTTGTAATGATGGAAATTTATTGGTGATCAGGATTCAACCGGATGAAGGTATATTACTGAAATTTGGTATGAAAGTTCCGGGTACTGGCTTTGAAGTTAAAAATGTGAATATGGATTTTCATTATTCAGACTTAAAACAAACCTATGTTCCCAGTGCATATGAAAGATTGTTATTGGATGCTATGCTGGGAGATGCTACACTCTATGCCAGAGGTGATGCTGTTGAAGCCGCCTGGGAATTTGTGCAGCCTATACTGGATTATTGGAAAAGTGACCCTGATGCACATATTTATGAATATCCAGCCGGAAGTTGGGGACCTGAAGTAGCAGATCAATTAATTACAGAACCCGAAATTACCTGGAGAGACCCTTGCAGAAACTTAGCTGGTGACGGAGAATATTGTGAACTATAAATGTCAATATGCAGAAAAGTAATATTTTAATTCATAAAGATTCGGAAAAACTGGTTGAGTCTTTTACTCGATATTTCATGGATTTATTGAATAAAACAGTAGGCAGTTTTAATGTGGCTCTTTCCGGAGGCAGCACACCGAAAATATGGTTTGATCATCTGGCTAAAAAGCATAAAGATGATATTGACTGGGATAGGGTTCAGTTTTATTGGGGAGATGAGAGATGTGTTCCACCCTCCAACAATGAATCTAATTATGGCATGACAAAAAAATATTTACTGGACCATATCAATATTCCAGTCCAAAATGTCCATCGTATTTTAGGGGAGTTGAAACCAGATGTAGCAGCCAAAAAATATTCACATGTGCTTTCAAAAAATCTTTCCGGTAAATCATTTCCAATTTTCGATTTGGTGGTATTGGGTATGGGAGATGATGGTCATACCGCTTCCATTTTTCCGCATCAAATTGATTTATGGAAAAATGAGAGATATTGTGTTGTAGCGACACATCCCATTACCGGTCAGCAAAGAATCAGCCTTTCGGGAAGCGTAATAAATGCTGCATGTTCAATTGCCTTTTTGGTTACAGGCATAAATAAAGCTGAAAAGGTAATGGAGATATTAAATATTGCTGAAGGGGCAGAAAAATATCCGGCAAGTCTTGTGCGTAAAAGCGATAATGTATTTTGGTTTCTTGATAAATTGGCGGCAAGCCGGCTATAAGTTTGATTAGAAAAAAAACAATTCTTCTGCTGGCATTGGGCACATTAGTTGTATTTGGTGGCTTGGGCGGTATTACAATTCCATACGCCAGAGGTACAGAATTATCTGTTTTCCTTTTGGGAGCCAATACAATTTGGTTCCAATTAATTACCGGGACTATTTTTGGGGTTGTTACGGCAATGGCAGGTTGGCAAATAATTAATCTTCCAATAATGACCAACACCAAAGATTTTTTTATAGGCTTGCTCAAGCCCATAAACCTTACAAATATTCAAATTATATTTATTTCCGTGTGTGCTGGGGTTGGCGAAGAACTATTATTTCGAGGCTCTATCCAGCCTTTTCTTGGTGTTTGGATGACATCCATACTCTTCGTATTACTTCATGGTTATTTAAATCCTTTCAATCTACCTCTGACTTATTATGGGATTTAT
>CAYREN010000045.1:0-19357 GCA_964423255.1 uncultured Roseivirgaceae bacterium
TTTGAAGAGTAAATTTTTAGATATAAGTTATTGTTTTTCAACACGAGTTCAATATTAATTAAAATTACCAAATTTTATATTCTACAATATGAATAACAATAAAAGAATTTTAGCTGAAACTTTAGCTTGATATTTGTTCAGGTTTCATAAAGAAATAATTGTTTGCAAATCGACGAAAAAGATAAAAAATGCAACATTAAGAGAATAACAAAAAATCAGAATTGAACACATTTATATAAGTAGGTGACTTGAACTCTATTTTATATTGAGCTCAATAAAATGATCTAAATTTTTTCATCATTATTTGTAGTTTTTAGGCATGGATAAATGAGCACCAATTAATGTATCATTCTGGGAGAAAATCCCTCGCCTTTAGGCGACGACTTTAGTTTAATATGCAAAATTATCGAAAGACGACCCATACGACTTATGATTGTAAGTGTCATATTGTATGGATAACGGAATATAGGAAAAGAATGATGTGGAGTTTACCACGGTGGAGTAACTTTAGTTGACTTTAGGCGAAATCAAACCTATCGGTCTTTTAGCAGATAGTAGTTTAGTTTCATAACGATAAGCATCAATGCTTACCCCCAGCAAAACTACTGAGATAATCAACAGGTTTTTGGAATCAATAAAATGCCTTCGTATGCTACATCAGTTTCGTTTACAAATGAAGAACTGGCCAAAAAGTAGATATCAAAACTTCTTCCCAATACAACAGTCTCAATGGGAAATGGAAATTTAACTGGACCTCGGTTTCTGTAAAATCTTCAAATAATTTTTATGCCAATGATTTTAAAACAGACAAGTGGCCAGAATTAAATGTGCCCTACAACTGGGAACTTCAAGGATACGGAACAGCCATCTATACAAATCAAACATATCCTTTTGTACCAGTTGATGATCCTCCGTTTGTTCCTGACAATGACAACACTACAGGATGTTACAAGCGTGATTTTGAAATTCCATCGAATTGGAAAGACATGCAGATTACCATTTATTTTGGTGGGGTGAGTTCTGCTTTTTATCTCTGGATCAACGGACAAAAAATGGGCTATAGCCAAGACAGCAGGCTATCGGCAGAATTTGATATCACACTATATCTGAAAAAAGGAAATAATACGGTTTCGGAAAGGGTATTTCGCTGGAGTGATGGCAGCTATCTCGAAGATCAGGATCATTGGCGATTAAGCGGCATCCACCGTGATGCTTTCCTGATGGCTTCGCCAAAAGTTGAACTGTACGATTTTTTTGTTCAAACCGATTTGGACGAATCCTATGAAAATGCAGATTTACTAGTGGATGTAAAAATATGTATTGACACAAAAGTTAGTACTGAAGGCTGGAAGGTTGAAGGCCGTTTATATGATGCCGGTGGTGCAAGTGTGCTTACTCATACAAGGGTTTAATGCCCCGAGACTTGCCTCGTTTTACTATCTTGTGACTCGATGTTACAAGATAGTAAGTATATCACATTATGTGAAGAACCAAGGAGTTGAAACGGAGAATAAAAAGTTGAAAGATAATCATCAGGTTGAATTATTTTAGTAAATAATGCATCTGGGCTTGCCCCGAGGTTGTTTACGAATATGTAAAACCCCAGGAAAGTACCAATCATTGGGGCACGCGCTGGGCAAGATTGACAAATAGTGAAGGAAAAGGTATTATTTATACAGGTAGTAATTATCTGAGTTTCAGCGCCTGGCTTACTCTATGGAAAAGATCGATGAAGCACAACACATCAATGAATTGGATACTGATGATTTTATAACTGTATATGTAGATCACCTGCAAATGGATGTCGGCGGTGATAATAGTTTATAACACTCAGGAATTGTGAAAATACCTTATCATATTTAACAAAACAATCTCATAAACGAAATTGAATTATGAATTATCGACGAAATTTTATTAAGAAAAGTCTCCTGGCAACTGGAGCATTAACTTCAGGTTTGCACACCCTTTTTGGGAGCGCCTCTTCAGATCTGAAAATTACTAAAGTTTATCACTATAAACCTCCTAAATATCTGAAACCCACCTTTAATCAAGCGAGGGAGATTGTGGTGATAGAAACGAATAATGGTCTCACTGGTATAGGTGAGGGAGGATCAACTGAAATGATAAAGCAGTGTGCCGGAATATTGATTGGTGAGGATCCATTTAGAATAGATTATCTATGGCAAAAAATGTACAGGGGCTATTTCTATCCGGCCGGCAGGGAAAAGCTCCATGCACTTGGAGCGCTGGATATCGCCTTATGGGATCTAAGGGCAAAAGCTTTTGATGCTCCTCTACACCAGTTGATCGGTGGGCTAAGCAGAAATCATATTCAATGCTATTCCACTGGTTTTCCATCTCAGGGTTCCATAAAAGAAACAGCAAGAGCATGTATTGAATCTGGATTTTATGCGTTCAGAACTGCCCCTGATTTTGGAGAAGAAGGCATTTTTGATGCGCATAAGATTGTAGAGAAAACGTATGAACTATGCCATGAAGTCCAAGAAGGTGTTGGAGAAGGAAAATGGATGATTGATCTTCATACCAGGCTTGATACAGAAGAAGCGATCGCCGTCTGCAATAGAATTGAATCTTTGTATCCACTGTTCGTAGAAGATCTCGTCCGGTCGGAAAACCCTGAAGTTTATGAGCTGCTAAGACAAAAAGTAAATATTCCCATCGCCATCGGAGAGCAATTTGGTGACAGGTGGGATTTCAATACGCTCATAGAAAAACATTTTATGGATTACTCCAGAGTCACTATTCCAAACTGTGGAGGCATTACGGAATTTTTAAAAATCTGTTCACTATGTGAAACACATTATGTAAGTCTTGCTCCTCACTTCACAGGTCCTATTTCATTGGCAGTACTTTCTCATACTCTTTCCACCTATCCGGGATTTGTCGTCATGGAGATCACTGGGGATGGTCCGGAAAAAATTGACTATCTTAATTCTGACTATGTGAATTTCAAAAATGGTAAGATTTTTCCAGGTGATCGGCCAGGGATTGGTGTTGAGTTAAATACGAACAAAGTAGATCTCATCAATATCATTAGCAAACCTGGACCAAAGCATCCTATGTATCATCGTCCAGACGGCTCACTAACTAATTGGTAATGAATAGATTTTATAAACTTATATTAAGTATCGGCCCCGGATTGTTTTGCATTGGATATACCGTGGGTACCGGCAGCGTGACCTCCATGATCAAATCCGGAAGTCAATATGGATCCCAGCTTCTTTGGGTATTGGTATTGAGTTGCTTTTTTTCTTGGGCTCTGATGGAATCTTTTGGAAGGTTCGTTTTAGTGACAGGCAAGACGGCTATTCACAGTTTCAAGACGGAGCTGAAATATGGAAAATATATCGCTATTCTTGTGGTAATCGGCATTGTGATTGGCCAATGGAACTCGCTTTCAGGTATTGTCGGATTGACCTCAAACGCAATTTATGAGATGTTCAAGCTGTTTATTCCCGGATTTTCTGGAGACTCCTCCTATGTGGCGATCTTAATGATTGCTATCGTAATGCTTGCGATTCTTTATGGAATAATGATCATTGGGAAATATTCGATATTTGAGAAAATACTGATTTTCATGGTGACCATTATGGGTATTTCTTTTTTTATCTCGATGTTTATTTCAATGCCCCCACCTGGAGATATAATCATTGGTTTAATGCCGAGCATTCCAAATTCTAAAGACGGCTACTTGTTGGTTGCAGCATTTGTAGGTACCACCATGGCTGCTCCAACATTCGTGGTGAGGCCATTACTACTTAAAGGAAAAGGCTGGGGAAAAGACAACCTCAAAATGCAGCATAGGGATGCACTAACATCCGCAATTGTTATGTTTTTAATCAGCGCTTCAATTATGATCACTGCGATGGGAGCTATGTATTATAAAGGATTGACAATCAACCAGGTAGTTGATATGGTAAATACGCTTGAACCCATTGCTGGAAAATTTGCCGTGGCACTTTTTATGACCGGAGTACTTAGTGCCGGAATATCTTCTGTTTTTCCAATACTTATGGTAGCGCCATTACTCGTTGCCGATTATAAAGATGGCAAGCTGGATACAACTTCCAGGCAATTTAAAATACTTACGGCCATAGCTTGTGCTGTAGGGTTGTCTGTACCCTTGATAGGGGCAAATCCTATTATAGCACAGATAGTTACTCAAATTGCCAACGTATTTATTCTTCCGGTGGTCATTGCAAGCGTATTTTATTTGGTTAATCGAAAGGAGTTGATGGGCAATCACAGACCCGGTTATTTCCTCAATGCCGTTCTTATTATAGCATTTATATTTTCTTGTATTATATCCTACATCGGGATAGTGGCTTTAACTAAATTGGTATGAAACTAATAGTGAATAATTTTATGTCATCGAACTTTACTAATAAAATATCAATTGTATTTGCTGTTTTATTACTGGGCTGCTCTCTTCAACAAGAACAATATGATATTGTTATTAAAAACGCAACCATTATTGATGGAACAGGGACAGCCGCATTCACTGGGAATATAGCTATAACCGGTGATAAAATTGTGGCTCTTGGAGAGGTTACTGGAAAAGGAAAGAAAGAAATAGATGCAACTAACTTAGTGGTCGCCCCCGGGTTCATAGATATTCATTCACATTCAGATTATACCATACTTACCAATGGCAATGTAGAAAGTAAGATCAGACAGGGAGTGACTACAGAAGTATTTGGAGAAAGAATGTCGCCCGGGCCCTTCGTAGGAATATTGGAGCCTAAAATAGTGCAAGTGGAATATGGAGCAGATACGATAGTAACTTTGAGCGATTACTTCAGGATTTTAGAAAAAAATGAGACATCCGTAAACGTAGTTTCATATGTTGGCATTGGCAATGTATGGCGCAGTGTGATGGGCTACAATTTTGATCCTCCAACTGAAGAGCAAAAGCAACAAATGAAGGAAGTTGTAAGGCAAGCCATGGAAGCGGGTGCCTTTGGTTTATCAAGTCAATTGGCTGAAATACCCGGCTCATTAATTCCTACAGAGGAACTAGTAGAATGGTGCAAAGTAGTCAAAGGATATGGAGGTTTATATACATCTCATATCCGTAGCGAAGGGCTTGAAGTATTTAATGCCGTGAAAGAGGCAATCGAAATTGGTAGAAAAGCTGATATTTCCGTTGAAATCCTTCATTTAAAAATCGCTGATCAGCAATACTGGGGTAGGATGGATGAGATAATTGCTATCATCGATTCGGCACGATCTAAGGGCATAGATGTCCATGCAAATGTATATCCTTACACCAGAGGTAATAATAATCTTTTAACGATCATTCCCGAGTGGGCACATGAGGGCGGGTTTGAAAAAGTTATCGAAAGACTTAAAAAAGATGAAGATAGAAAACGGATGAAAAGGGAAATAGAAAATGGAATAGATGGGTGGTATAATCATTACACAGCCATCGGAAAAGACTGGAGCAGAATGTTACTTTGTGAAGGACAATACGCCGGCTTTACTATGGACTCTGTTATTGCCATTAGATCCAACGATCAAACCGATCCACTCGATATTCTATTTGATTTATTGATTGAAGAAAACAATGATATTTCAACCGTTTATGCCCACCATACTGAGGAAGATATGAATCTCGCCTTGAAGCAACCATGGTGCTCTATTGGGTCAGATGCCTCTGCAAGAGCGACATACGGACCACTGAGTATCGGCAATCCCCACCCCAGGAGCTTTGGAACGTTCCCTCGTGTTTTAGGATATTACGTACGTGAACGTAAACTATTGACTTTGGAGGAGGCCGTTTATAAAATGACTGGCTTAAGCGCAGGTAAGCTTGGTTTGAAAAATAGAGGAACATTGGCAATTGGCAATTATGCTGACATCACTGTTTTTGATCCTTCAACTATTATCGACAAAGCAACATTTAGCAATCCTATTCAATACAATGAGGGAATAGAATATGTATTTGTAAATGGCATGCTGGTTTTAGAAGGCAATGATCATACGGGGAACCGGCCAGGGAGGGCATTGAAAAAAAATGAATTGTAATTATACCACTGTGGTACTTTCAGACCATAGTGGATTATTTGATATAGGGTTTTTATTAGAAATTAAGTCATTATTAATAACAACGATATCCTTTTCATAATATAAATAATGAAAAAGTAGTTTTGTTCTTTATTAAGAAATGAAAAGATATATTTTTAACTTATAAATGATTGTTTTTCTAATTATTACCGATAATTAATTTATTTTTAATATTTGTTGTGCTTATTGAAGCTTAACTGTTAATACAGTTGAAATAAAGCTTTAAATAATTCTATTTTCGGACCCAAAAAACCTAAACCTTGAAAAAATGAATAAAATTATGATCATTTTATGGTTGATTCTCAGCGCTTGTTCTCAATCTCTTGATTTTAAATCTTTTCCCAAGATTGATGCTCACGTTCATCTGGAAACATCAGATGATGCTTTCATGAAAATTGTAGAAGAAAACAATTTTAAATTATTGACTTTGGTAACTAGAGCCGCACCTCAACCTGTGATTGATGAGGAATTTAATTATGGCATTCAGTTCTACAATGACTATCCTGGTACTGTAGGAGTTGCAACTACCTTTTCTATGGATGGTTTTGGTGAGCCGGACTGGGAGGAGAAAACTATCGAATGGCTTAGGAAAAGTTTTGACGAAGGTGCTATTGCTGTCAAAGTCTGGAAAGACATCGGCTTGACATATCGCAATGCTGACAGTACCTTTATTATGATTGATGATCCAAGGTTTGATCCAATTTTTGATTTTATTGAATCACAGAATAAAACACTTGTGAATCATACTGCCGAACCAAAAAATTGTTGGTTACCGATAAAAGAAATGACTGTAGCAGGAGATAGGAATTATTTCACGGAGCATCCTCAATATCATATGTACCGGCATCCTGAATACCCTTCACGAGAAAGTATACTTGCCGCCAGAGATAGGATGTTGCAAAAGCACCCAAACTTGCAATATGTAGGATGCCATTTGGGTAGTATGGAGTGGAGTGTGGATGAACAAGCAAAATGGCTGGATAAACATACTAATTATGGATTGGATATGGCCGAACGGATTGTTCATTTTAAAGTTCAGGATAGGGATAAGGTTCGCAACTTCATTATAAAATATCAGGACCAACTTCTCTATGGAACTGATGTAGGAATAAAAGATAAAAATTTAAGTGGCACAAGTACTGATAGAATTAATGAAATACTCCAAGATATTTGGCTGAGTGACTGGGAGTATTTCACAACCGATCACATCATGACTCAGAACGATAAAGTGAAAGAATATAAAGGGTTACAACTTCCTGAATCTGTTTTGAAGAAAATATATTATGAAAATGCCATGAGGATGTATCCCGAACTTGGGATAAAACATTAGAGAGTTCTAATTGTAAATCTAAATTTCTGTAATATCATGAAAATGACTTCAATAAATATTTTACACTTATCCTATATAATATTTACCTTATTATTTTTCTCCTGTGCATCGGATAACTCCAGGGAAGAAACTGTGTTAAAAGAGCATTGGGCAATTCAATCATCAGAAAAAGTAAGTGCAGACGGAAGTGCCATTTCAAAGCCTGGTTTTCAGGTTGCTGATTGGTATCCTACAAATATACCCTCCACTATTTTGGAAACGCTAGTAAAGAACAATGTTGTAAAAGATCCATACTATGGGAACAACTTTGTTGAGGCCCAGGGGTATTTTGAAGTCCATGCTTTTAACTATTTGTATGATTTGCCAAAAGATAGCCCTTATAGCGTGCCGTGGTGGTACAGAACAGAATTTGAATTAGCAGAAGGAGATGATCACGTATGGCTGAATTTCAGCAGTATTAACTATAAAGCCAATATCTGGTTGAATGGAGTATTGATTGCAGATACCATACAGATTGAGGGTGCTCACCGACTGTATGAATTGGATATAACCGATCAGGCATTACAAGGAGGGTCAAACAGTCTTGCGCTCGAAATTATTCCTCCGGTAAACGGGACAGATCTTTCAATCCGTTGGATGCAGGGATCGAGAATGGTTCCCGACAAAGACACGGGCATTTGGTACGATGTGAAAATTGTGCGAAATGGTAGTCTTAAAATTCGTTATCCACACATAATTACAGATCTAAAATTGCCTGATACTACCAAAGCTTATGTGACAGTAACTGCTGAAGTGTTCAATAATTCCAATGAACCTGTCTCTGGGATCCTTGTTGGAAATATAAATCCTGTTGATAATATCGCTGAAGGAGGCACTTCTGCAGGGGGAACTGATGCCTATGATTTTACAGAAAACATAAAGCTTTCTCCAAACCAGACTAAAACAGTGAAGGTTGATTTTGTTATGAAAAACCCTGATTTGTGGTGGCCACATATGTCTGGCAATCAAAACCTATACGATCTTCATTTAGAAATAAAAGGTGAGAAAAATAAGATTTCCGATACAAATGATGTACGGTTTGGGGTACGAGAAATCACATCAACTTTAGAGGATTTTTTTCCGGAAGAAGATCAGAAGCTTGTCAGAGTTTTTCAGATAAATGGGAAAAATGTCTTTATCAAGGGGGGTAACTGGACAGAAACCGTAATGATGGAAGAGAACCTGAAGCGAAATGAAGCTGAAATCCAGAATATTCTCAATTTGAATTTTAATGCCATTCGCACAGAAGGTTTCTGGGGTAATGATCGTTTTTTTGATCTCTGCGATCAATATGGCATTATGATTTTTGATGGATTCAACTGCTGTTCTATTTGGGAACGTTGGGATGCATGGTCAGATCATACGTATGAAATTGCAGGATTGAGTTTTCGTGATCAGGTTATTCGCAAACGAAATCACCCAAGCTTTGTCGATTGGTTGCTGGCAAGTGATAGCCATGTTCCATTCAGAGCCGAAAAATTATATACCGACATCGTAGAAAAATATGATGGCACACGACCCTACCAATCCAACTCGATGTATAGTACGACTCCATTTTGTGGGTGTACCGGCTTAGATCATGACCCATACCCAGATACCTATGTCTATCTTCATCCTACCACATGGTATGGTATGAAGGAAGTAAATGAAAAAGGAGAATTTGGAAAGTTTGAGTTTTTAGAGTTCAATACAGAAATTGGCCCTGGAGCAGAACAAATTCCTCCAATGGAAAGCATGCGGGCCATGATGCCTAAAGAAGACTTGTGGCCCATAAATAAGACATGGGAAGTGCGTCAGTCTTCAGATGAATTTTCCGTTAATGCTACCAATGCTTTTAATCTGCGCTATGGCAAACCAACAGATTTGGAGTCATATACTGTAAAAGCCCAGGTTTTTCAGAAAGAGTCTTATAGATCCATGGTCGAGGCATTCCGCAAAAATAAGTACATGGCGAGCGGAATTTTAATTTATCGCCTCAATGCCGGATGGCCTTCGTTGTCCTATTTTCTTTATGACTACAACCTCCGGCCAAATGGCGCTTATGCAGGCACACAGCAAGGATATGAACCTTTACATGTTTTTTATGCATATGATGACAATTCTGTAGTTGTAGCAAATGATTTATATCGTGATTTTAAAAATCTGAAAGTGAGTGCTAAAATTCTGAATCTGGATATGACGGAAAAGTATTCATTTACAGATCAAATTGATGTAGATGAAGATGCTGTAAAATCTGTAGTACAGGTACCCGAAATTAATGGGTTGAGTCAGACTTATTTTTTAGACCTAAAGTTGGAAAATGAGCATGGTGATTTACTCAGCTCAAATTTTTATTGGCTATCAACACAAAATGATGAAGATGCTGATTTCTCGAATTTGATGACGCTGCCAGTTGTAAAGCTAACAGCATCTGCAGCATATGAAGAAAAGGGCGTCAACTCCAGAGTGAAAGTAAAAATCACCAATCCTTTAGATCAATTGGCCTTTTTTATAAATCCTAAAATCCAGAAAGGATTGCACGGTGAAGAATTGCTGCCTACGTATTGGAGCACAAAATACTTCAGTATTCTACCAGGGAAATCGAGAGAGATTGATGTTACTTTTGATGTTGCGGACTTAGATGGGAGCGAACCTTATCTCATGCTGGAAGGATGGAATATTGATCCTTTAGAAATTGCCTTAAATGAAACAAATGAAGAGGTGACCCCATCATTGTCTTATGCGGATATTACTGTACCCAAAAGTGTTAAGCCTGGGCAAGCGTTTAATATCAGCCTTACCGTAATCAATACTGCAAATTCAGGAGTGGCACTTTTGAAATCCCGTCAGCATTTGCATATCGATGATCAACCGGTATCATACAAAAGAGTAGCATTAGCCCCTGGAGAAAGTAAAAAACTTTCATGGGCTTCAATGAAAATTAATGAAAAGGGATCATACACCATCAAAATAGGTGATATGGAAGCTGTAAATATAGAAGTGAAGTAATTCTATTTACTTAAAATTAATTCACAATGATCAGAATAATAATATTGTTGACTACTGCCCTTTCGCTTACAGAATGTAATGGCGAAGATCCTAAACCAGGTGATCCTCAAAAGCCAACAGAGCGGGAACATGCTTTTTATGTTGCTACGGATGGAAGTGATTCCAACAACGGTAAATCCTTGCAAAACCCATGGAAAACAATTTCCAAGGGAGCTCTTTCTATTAATTCTGGAGATACTGTATTTATAAAAAAAGGCATATATGAAGAACAGGTGGCACCTGCAAACTCGGGTGCTGAAAATGGATATATTGTCTATATGCCTTACGCTGATGAAGAGGTTGTTATAGATGGTAAAAATGTTAAGATTAAAGATGGAACATCCGGGCTTTTCCTGATTAATAATAAAAGCTATATAAAAGTATTAGGGTTAAAGGTACAAAATGTAGGAACTACTTATGATGAGTCATATAGCCAGGCTGGGATTTTTATTGAAAAATCTCATCATATTGAAATTAATGGTTGCTACACATACAATACATTTTCTTCCGGCATAAGGGCTCGAGATAGCCATGATTTTATCATTGACGGCAACACGGTAGAACTGGCCTGCAATGACGGAGAACAAGAATGTATAAGCGTAGAAGGTGAAGGCGCTTTTAATTTTGAAATCATGAATAATACCGTTTTCAATGGAGGCCCCGGTTCATATGGAGGTGAGGGTATTGATGTGAAAGAGGGAGCTCATGACGGAAAAATTTATAAAAATTTAGTTTTTGACCTTCCGAGCAGGTTAGGCATTTATGTAGATTCCTACAGCAAACACACCTACAACATAGAAGTTTTTCAGAATATAGTTCATAATTGTGCACATGGTGGTTTTGCAATATCAGCCGAAGATGGAGGACTTCTCGAAAATGTCAGTCTTTACAATAACATCGCCTACGACAATGAGTATTTTGGAATTATTATTTCCAACTGGAATATGGATATATCAGACACACATCCAATGAAAAAAATAAGAGTCATAAACAATACACTTTATGACAATGGCTGGCCGACTATGAATTGGGCCGGTGGGATAATATTTGGGAATATGGATGCAGAAGATGTAGTGATCAGAAATAATATATGCAGCAACAATATTTATCAGATAATTGTAGAAGTTGATGATTTATCAGAATTGACAATCGATCATAATTTAACGGAAGGGGATAAAGGATACCCGGATGAGATATTCGACAAAAGCTTTGAAGGCAACCCGGATTTTGTCGATGCGACAAAGGGTGATTTTCATCTTGGCAGCAATTCCGACGCCATTGACAAAGGCAGTTCTGAATTGGCTCCCGAAGTTGATTTTGATGGAAATAAAAGACCTAATGGAGCTGAATATGATGTTGGGGCTTTCGAAAAACAGTAAAAGATTTTAATCAGATGGTTTACGCAATATTTTGAAACCGGTTAACACAAACATTTAAAATTATCTATGATGATATACTCAAGTTTGATATTGGCCTCAATTATTCATTTCTTTTTGTTCAGCTCTTTTGCAAATAAAGACAATAATTTTAAAGAAGATGATCCTGAGATGAAACCTTATTCGATGGATTGGCGAACGGGCAATGACACAGATTTTGACCTTTCCTTTTTATTGGAAAAACCTGCCGGCAAAAATGGATTTATAACAATTAAGGATGGGCATTTTTATTCTCCTAAAGGGTCAAGGTTTCGGATATGGGGAGTGAATATGTCAAGTGGGGCATGCTTTCCGGAAAAGGAAGATGCTCCATTGGTAGCTGCCTTTCTTGCAAGAAATGGCATTAATGGGGTAAGGTTTCATTTTTTTGATACAGGCAGAGGTGAAGAGTATAGTATTTTTGATCTTTCGAAGGACAATACAAGAACGTTGAATCCAGAGCAATTAGACAAATTTGATTTTTTGATCAACGAATTAAAGAAGCAAGGCATCTATTCCAATATTAATCTGAACGTGGCGAGACATTTCAAATCTGGTGATGATGTTGCCGAAAGTGAATACCTCGGTTTTGCCAAAGCAGTCACACTTTTTGATGACCGCCTCATTTTCTTGCAAAAGGAATATGCAAGACAGTTGCTGACACATAGAAACCCTTATACAGGTAATCAGTATATTAATGAGCCCGCAGTCATGATTGTAGAAATCGTCAACGAAAACTCTTTGGTTGAAGCATGGTTTGGAGGCCGGCTTGAAGGCAGCGAATACATTGAAAATCCCCAGACATGGGATGTAATCCCTCCTTACTACCAAAATGAACTAACAGAAAAATATAATGATTGGTTGTCAAGAAACAGGTCATCGGAGCAGATAGAAAAACTGGCAAAGGAGGCTGGAGTAAATCCTAATGATATGATCCCCAGATTAGATACTATTGAATTTTCCGATGCATCACCATTGCGGTTCGAATCGGAAGCTTCATTTTTAATTGACACCGAAGCTAAGTATTTTTCACAAATGTACCATTATCTAAAAGTTACATTGGGTGTAAAGGCACATATTGTAGGCAACAGTGATCATGACCATTCAAGGGGTGCTTATGCGATGTTATCATCTTTGTCAAAAACGGATGTTATAGATGGGCATGTTTATTGGCAGCATCCTGATTATATAATAGACCGGGTTTCTGATAGTTATAGAATAACTTTTGAATACACACCCATGGTCAATGAACCTTCCATGAGTACTGTTGTTCAGTTGTCAAGGTCAGCAATAAAAGGAAAGCCATATACTGTTTCCGAAACAAACCACCCTTTTCCAAGTGAATTTGCCAGTGAAGGAATTCCAATTCTGGCAGCATATGGGCTTTTGCAAGATTGGGATGGCATCTATTACTATTCCCTGTCTGGAGATGATCCCAAAATGTGGAATGAAAAAGGAGTGAGCCCATTTAGTATTTATGCCGATCCTGTGAAGATGACAAATATGGCTGCCGGAGCACTTATGTTCCTTAGAAAAGATATTGCTAGTACGGATAGTGTTATATATCGTGACTACAGCAGGGAAGAAATCTTTGAAGGCATACGTGGTGACATTGGTGTTAAGCCATTTTTCACAAACGGTTTTAACCCGGTGACCTCACTCATTTACAAAACAAGGATTGACGGTTTTTTCAGGGAGCACGGCTCTTATCAGCCTTTCAAAACAGGTAATCCAATTGTATCACATACAGGTGAATTGAGCTGGTATCATGACAATGGCCGTGGTCTGGTAACAATTGAAACTGATAGGACGGAAGGATTGATTGGGTTTTTAAAAGATAATCAAAAAACGTTACACCATTTGAACACTGACATCAAAAACTCCTTTTGTACCATTTTGCTAATTTCAATGGATGAAAAAAGTATAGCTGAGTCTGAGCAAATCCTTCTGGCTACTACTGCCACTTCCGGTTTAACCGGAATGGTTTATAATGAATCCCGGACAGAACTCATAGAATGGGGCAAAATGCCTACAGTGATTGAGCCCGTTACCGGAACTATTAGGATTGAAAACCTTCGCGATATAAAGTCCGCAGAGTTAATATCAATTGACGGGAATGGTATGAAAATCAAATCTGAGCCGATAAGCATCATTGATCCGGGAAAATTGAGTTTTCAGATTGGAAAAGTTACTACGCCACTTTATGTGATCAATATAACCCGATAATATTATCACAATTATAAAGGTTCTCATGAAGGTAGAAATAGTGTAAAAGGTAAGCTTGATGTATAATTTTTTAAATAGATAGTATATGCTTAGTACTCAAAAACGGTCTTCTCGTCTTGTTTCACTCGATGCAATGCGCGGTTTCACAATGTTCTGGATTGTAGGTGGTTCTTCCTTGATTATCACGTTTGCGAATTTTGGACAAAATAATTTCAATAATTTTCTGACTCGGCAGATGGATCATGTACCATGGGAGGGTCTTCACTTTTACGACTGTATCTGGCCGGGCTTTATGCTTATGGTTGGAGTCTCAATTCCTTTTGCTTTTGCCAAGCGTTCATTGACACAAAGCTATCCATTGATGCTGCGGCATGCCATTAAACGATTTGCTATCTTATTTCTGCTTGGATCTCTTAGAGAATCAGTCAATTTAGGCAGTCCACGTCTTATCGAACTTAGCAGCGCACTCCAACCTATAGCTGTTGCTTATCTTGTCTCTTTTCTATTGGTCAGAAAGAACTGGAAATTCCAGGCAGCTTTTGGGTTGTTAGTTTTATTTGTCTATGGGATTACTGTAGCTCTGATCCCGGTTCCGGGTGTTGGCGCAGGATCCTATGTTCAGAATGCCAACCTGGTATGGTTCATCGATCAGGCACTTATGCCACATCGTGTCGGTGAAGCAGTATTTATGGAGGGTTGGGGAACGCTTATTTCCATGATCCCACCCATATCCACTACCATACTCGGGATGCTGATGGGAAGACTGTTAATGAATAAGCAAACAACATCTACATACAAAATCAAAATTATGGCTTTGACAAGCATCGGAATATTGGCTGCTGGATACATGATCTCGCTCTTTGTTCCGATTGTGATGAAGATGTGGACCGTATCATATGCTTTTATCAGCGCTGGCTGGGCCAGTACTGTGTTGTTGCTCTTTTACTGGGTGATCGATGTAAAAGGTTATAAGAAATGGGCTTTCCCATTTGTGGTAATCGGGATGAATGCACTTGCCGTTTATCTCTCCTCAACACTGATGAACCTATCTGCGATTGCTAACGTGTTCACTTCGGGTATTGCGGAATCCCTGGGCCAATTTGGGCCTTTCTTTACGGCATTTGTTTTTCTCGCATTAGAATGGGTAATTCTCTATTGGATGTATAAACGTAAAATCTTTCTCAATCCTTAATAAATGAGAAAATGTATTTAATGATATATGTATAAAAAAAGTTAATAGTTTTAAATTCCTCATTTTATGAAAAAGAAGCTCTATGTCGAGTTATTGATCGGATTAGGTATGATAGCACTTTCAATATGGATAATCTATTTTTCAATGGAAATTGAAGCAAAAGCAGCAAATTTTCCCCTCTATATCTCCATATTACTTTTAGTTTTCGGTGGTATATTCTCTCTTCAAAGTCTGATAAAAATATTTCGTAAAGCAAGAAAATTAGATATATCGCCAGAGAAAATTTATATGGATAAAACAAAAATTTTCGAATTGCTCATAGCAGAGCTATTACCATATGGTGCAACTATTTTATGTCTGCTTTTTATATGGGCATTTCCAATTGTTGGATTTGAACTCAGTGCTTTTTGTTTAGTCTTTTTAATAATGATATCAATAAAACCCAAGGTGGCCACTTCAACAATTCTGGTTTCATTAGTCGTTCCAATTATATTGATTCTGATTTTTCGTCTTGGGTTAAATATCAGGATACCACTTGCATTGGATATGTATTTTTTATAAAAAATTGAAATTTTGAAATGGTTATAATCGAAGGCTTAGAAAATCTGGTCACTTCCTACGCAATCCTGTACATGGTATTTGGATTGATGTTCGGAATCCTTCTGGGAGCCATGCCAGGCTTTGGCGCCACATTGGGGATTGTACTATTAATTCCCTTCACATTCGGGATGGATCCTGGTATAGCACTTCCTATGCTCGCAGGAGTATATTCGGGTGCGATTTTCGGTGGCAGCATAACAGCAATTACCGTCGGAATACCCGGCACCTCTGCTGCTGCAGCTACGGTATTAGATGGATATGCGATGACCATGAAAGGTGAAAGTAGAAAAGCACTGACAACTGCCGTATTTTCATCCTCTTTTGGAGGCTTAACAGGTGGACTAACTTTGTTGTTATTTGCCTCCACATTATCCGGATTCACACTCTATTTCGGACCTGCTGAGTATTTTATGTTGTCTGTATTTGGCCTCACAGTGATTGTAACAGTAATGGGAGATTCTATCATAAAAGGTGTGATCTCAGGCCTGATTGGATTGCTGTTAGCAACCATCGGTATTGATCCCATCAACGGTGCGGATCGATTTATATTCGGACAAATGTATCTGATAGATGGCTTACCACTAATACCTGTTATCCTTGCCCTGTTTGCCTTTCCTCGTTCATTGGAAATGATACGCGATACTTTTACCAAACGGAAAGAAAGCTCTGATAAGAAGAATTTCCGAATGAGCGGTAAATCAATTTCTATCAAAGAGATGAAAAAAATGTTTCCTACCTTGATTAGATCCAGTGTGCTGGGTACATTTATTGGCATGATACCTGGCGCGGGAGCAAATATTGCCTGCTGGGTCAGCTACTCAGAGGCTCGTCGAAAATCTAAACACCCGGAGAAATTCGGAACGGGAATAGCCGAAGGAGTGGTTGCCGCTGAAGCAGCCAATAATGCCACCGAAGGAGGCTCCTTAATTCCTATGCTCACGCTATCCATTCCAGGGTCAAGTGCTGCAGCGGTTATGCTTGGAGCACTGATGATTCACGGTATGGTACCCGGACCCATGCTATTTACCCAGCATGGCACTACAACATATACTTATATCTGGGCAATAATTTTTAATAGTTTACTCCTTATTGGAATAGGATATTATGGCAGTAAATTATTTTCCAAAATAGTTCATGTACCAGGTGTTGTAATGGCGCCAATCATCATTATTGTCACCTTGCTTGGAGCATTTGCTAGCCGTCAACTGATTTTCGATATGGGCGTTACGGTAATTCTTGGTTCAATTTTCTATTTGCTTTCAACAGTCAGATTTTCTATGCCAGCGATATTGTTAGGATTTATTTTAGGGCCCATTGCCGAGAAGGGATTCCGACGGGCTATGCTCATCAGCCATGATGATTGGACTGTTTTTTTTACACGCCCTTTAGCTTTAGGCATTTTTATACTCACAATTTTATCGCTCTACGCAGGGATAAAAATTACACATCAAAAGAAAAAAATTATTCAATAATATATCATTTAAATTTTAAAACTATGTTTCAGAAGCCCAATCCATTCAGACAAAAACTCAAAGACGGAAAACCATTAATCGGTACAGTAATGTATACCTGGAGTCCAGTGGTTATGGAGTTGGCAGGCCTTGCAGGCCTTGATTTCGTACGTATTGATAACGAACATGCCTGGCGACAGGATTCATCAGCTGAGAACCTGGTGCGAGCAGCAAATCTTATGGGTATCATGGCTATTATGAGAGTAGATCGTGAAAATCCATACCTAATTCGTAAGGCCTTAGAATTAGGAGCACTTGGGGTTCTCGTTCCGGATGTGCATGATGCGAAGGAAGTAGAGGACATTGTAAAAGCAGCTAAATTCCCTCCGGGAGGAACAAGAGGATACAGTGGTCAAAATTGGTCGGGTGGCTGGGGAGCCCGTGCGGGAAGGCCCTGGGTTGAATGGAGTAATTCAGAGCCAATGGTAGGAGTGATGATAGAAAATACCTCAGCATTGAAAAACCTTGATGATATATTGTCAGTTGATGGTTTGGATTTTGTTCACATGGGACCGGCAGATTATTCCATGTCTTTGGGACTTGGCGCTCCTGATAAAAATCATCCTGAGGTGCAACAAGCCATTGAAAAAGTGGTAACAACTGCAAGAAAACGAAATATACCTGTAGTGCTTGGGGTAGGTCAGAATATTGATGAAATTAAAAAGTATAAAGATATGGGAGTGAATATGATAGAACTGGCCAGTGATCTGGCAGTGCTGCACAGCAATTGGGAAAAATCAAAATCTGCTATTGAAAAGATGAATTAACCATTGGATTTAAAATGATGAATTCAGAAATACCTTTTCGAATATTTATAACCGGCAGCTCCCTTGTTGATGAAGCAAAAGAGATACTCAATAAGAATGACTGCATTACAAATTATGGTAATCCTTTGGATTCACCAGAAGAACTCAAAGAAAAACTGCAGACATTCAATCCTGATGGACTGATTGTTCGTCAGGGTAAAATAAGGAAAGATACATTGGAGGTGCTGCCTAATTTAAAAATCATTTGTAAACATGGTGTGGGGGTAGATAATATTGATGTTGACGCTGCCACTGAGAAAGGTATTCCGGTGATGATAACAGCAAATGCTAATTTCGAGTCGGTTGCCGAGCATGCTCTTGCACTGCTTTTAGCTTTGCTCAAAAGAATACCTATACAAGACGCTGGTCTTCGTAAGGGAGTATTCAACAAGGTTAATTATGATGGGGAAGATCTGGTGAATAAAACCATTGGTATAATCGGATTTGGACGAATCGGAAGAAGATTTGCCGAATTGCTGACTTGTTTCAATAACAACATTCTGGTATATGACCCATATTTACCTCCGGAAAATTTTCCTGAATACATTAAACCGATTTCGGATTTGAATTTACTTTACAAATCAGCTGATGTAATTGGCTTATTTTGCCAACTGGGGAAGGAAACACGTGGCCTGATAAATAAAGATGCTATATCGTTAATGAAGCCTACTGCCTATATCCTAAATACAGCTCGCGGTGGGCTTATCAATGAATCCGATTTGATTTCTGCTCTTCAACAAAAACAAATTGCGGGTGCAGCGCTCGATACTTTTGAAACAGAACCTCCTAAAGCAGATAATCCTTTGTTTAAACTGGAAAATGTGATCCTAACCTCGCATGTAGGGGGTGCATCGAAAAACGCACTGATCAATATGGGCGTTGGTGCTGTTGAGCATGTCCTTTCAGTTTTGACAGGGAAAGACATAGATAAAAAATGCATAGTGAATGGTGAACCAAATAAGCAGAAATGATTTTTGGAATACAATCGTACAAAAGAGTATTGCTATTAGCGTCAATGTTAATAATTTCTACTTATGTCAAAGCCCAATATCCGGAGAAGAACATTCGAGTTGTCGTTCATGTTTCCCCGGGAGGAGGTACGGATGCTATGGCACGATTGGTAT
>CAYREN010000046.1:0-19344 GCA_964423255.1 uncultured Roseivirgaceae bacterium
TGTTATTATTTTGCCGGCGTCAAAGGAGACTCGATGATGCTGAAAATGGTTAAACATGCCACTGCATTTCATAAACCTTACGAAGAGATACTGGGATCAACCTATCTGAAATGGAATAAAAATGACCTATTGACTATGCAAATTGAGGTAAATGATTCTCAAATATCATTCGATATCCATGGTGAAAAGATCATAGTAGAAGACAGCACATACCCCAATGGTAAAATTGGTTTGATGGCAGATGTACCTACCAAATATCATCAGGTAGAAGTTAAAACATCTCCCGATGAACTGGAAAGGATTAAAATATCCAGGGAGATATATGCTGATGAACTTGGTAAAATACGAGAATCTGTACCGGAGATGAAAACATGGAAAAAAATCAACACAACTGGATTTGGGGTTGGCAGAAATCTGCGATTCGGAGATTTGAATAATGACGGCCAGATAGATGTTTTGATCGGACAGGTGATACATTATGGTCCCCAAGACAGAAATAGTGAGTTAAGCTGCATGACAGCTATGACATTTGATGGTGAAATATTATGGCAAACAGGCACTCCTGATGGATGGAAAAACCATCTGACAAATGATGTTGCCTTTCAAATTCATGATCTGGATAATGACGGAAAAACTGAAGTTATTTATACCATGAACAAGGAAATAATTGTGGCTGATGGGGCAACGGGTCAAATTAAATATAAAAAAACTACCCCAGTAGTTACAGATCAAGAGATTATCAGTCCCATCACTCACAACAGGTTTGGCAATATTTTGGGAGATTGTCTTTATTTCTGTGATTTGCGAGGAACAGGGTATGATCAAGATATAATCATTAAAGATAGATATCGCAGGGTTTGGGCAATGGATGATCAATTAAATTTACTTTGGTATCGAAACCTGAATACAGGTCACTATCCATTCGCCTATGACGTAGATCAGGATGGAAAAGATGAACTCCTGATTGGTTATTCTTTGTTGGATGATGACGGAAGTGTCATTTGGACGCTTGAAAATGAAATGGATGATCATGCCGATGGAGTTTCCTTGGTAAAATATTTTGAGGATGCTGACCCGATTTTCATGTGTGCGGCCAGTGATGAAGGGGTATTCTTTGCAAACATGGATGGCGAAATTATTAAACACCACTACATAGGTCATGGCCAAAACCCAGCAGTAGCAAATTTCAGGGATGACTTACCGGGACTAGAATCTATTTCAATAAATTTCTGGGGAAATCAAGGTATCATTCATTATTATGACGCCAATGGGGATATTTATCATGACTTTGAACCTAATCAATATGGGAGTATGATGTTACCATTAAACTGGACAGGAAAATCAGAAGAGTTTTTTGTGCATAATCCTAATGTTGATGAAGGAGGTGTATTTGACGGCTGGGGGAGAAAAGTATTGGAATTTCCAGATGATGGTCATCCGGATATGTGCAATGCAGTTCTGGATATTACAGGTGATGGTCGGGATGAAATCGTTGTATGGAACCCCAATGAGATTTGGGTTTATACGCAGGAAAATAGTCCTTTATCAGGAAAACTTTACAAACCAATTAGAAATGACCTTTATAACTACTCAAATTACCAGACCACCGTTTCATTACCAGGTTGGGATGAATAATTATTACCCGATTTATTGGGAGTTATATCTGTGCTGTCTAAAATAAGTTAGTAAATTTATTTGTGATATTGAATTATAAGAAATCTAAAAAAGCTAATAAATACCGCAATAGAATTATTTCACAATTGAATTTTTCTTTTAGGAAAATTTCTTGCAAATAGTCAATATTATATAGGCTTATTTAATATGAAATTTGCCAAATAAATAAATATATTTCTATGAACAAAAAAGTAGTTAATTTCATCATCATTGCCATTTCCTTTATTTATGCGATCAATTCCAATGCGCAATTTCACAATCTTGATTCTCTTGCAAAGAACTCAGATGAAATTAGAAAATATATAAAAACTGTTGGTGACACGCTTGACCTTTTTAACTCCAATGAGGTACTCGATCTCACTTTTGAATCTGATTTTAAAAATCTGGTAAAAAGAAAGTATAAGGATGAGTACCAACCGGCAATCATTAGATTTATGATTAATGACACTATAATGTTGTCAAGAAAGTTAAAGATTAAACCCAGAGGAAATATGCGCAAAGGCACCTGCCATATTCCACCTATCAAGCTAAATTTTCCTAAAAAGGATGTTTTTATTAAACAGTTAAATGAGTTTGATAAAATGAAAATGGTATTGAATTGTAAAAAAGGAGATGCTTATACCCAATATTTGCTTTCAGAATATTATGCCTATAAAATTCAAAACATATTGACAAAATATAGCTTGAGAGTAAGATTAGTAAAAGTAAAATATATTGATACGTCTGGTAAATTCAATGAAAATACTCAATATGCTATAATTCTGGAAAATATAGACCAGCTAGCAAAAAGAATGGGTGCTGTCCGCATTGAAAATAAAAATGTCAGAGATTTATTAACAAATACCAAGACACTGGCAGAGTCATATCTGTATCAGTATATGATTGGAAATACTGATTGGTCTATTCCCAATCTACACAATATTTATTTGTTGAAATCTATGGATATGGCTAAGCCACGACCATATGTTGTTCCCTATGATTTTGACTATGCGGGAATCGTAAATACAACATATGCGATTCCTGATAAGCAATTGGGAATAGAGTCTGTCAGGGAGCGCATCTATCGTGGTGTTTGTTTGCCAGAGGCCGAAGTTATTGAAGCAAAAGAGCGGGTACTACAAAACAAGGAGAAAATATATCAACTAATACAAAATGATCAACTGATGAGTAAATACAACAAGAAAAGTACTATAAAATATCTTGATGAATTTTTTCAAGTACTTGAAAGTGAAAATTCTTTTAACAGAAATATTTTGCAAAGCTGTAGGTAGTAACTTTGCTCAACATTAATATTCATAACATTATTTTATTTTCATAGTTCATAAGTAAAGACAACTATAATCGAATATATATTTATTGGATTTTTTCATGTTAATAATTAATATAGCAATTCATTTATTTCACTTCAATTTTATAACCTAATCAATTCAATATGGAAAAAATTAATGTTTATGTCGAACAAGCACCTGATCTACTTATAAAGTACGGTGGTAAATTTGTTTTAGCAATTATTGTACTCATAGTTGGGCTTTGGATAGCTAAAATAATAGTTAATGCTGCTGCCAGATCAATGGAGAAAAAGAACATCGACCCATCCTTAAGACCATTTCTCAAATCGCTACTTTCTACCCTTTTAAAAGTTCTGGTAATAATAAGCGTAATGAGTTTAGTTGGTATACCAATGACATCATTTATTGCCATTCTTGGAGCAGCAGGTTTGG
Organism: uncultured Roseivirgaceae bacterium; assembly: GCA_964423255.1. Classification (GTDB taxonomy): domain Bacteria; phylum Bacteroidota; class Bacteroidia; order Cytophagales; family Cyclobacteriaceae; genus JAAUQL01. Next base: position 3,396 of record CAYREN010000046.1, read on the forward strand.
CGGTTGGACTTGCACTTTCTGGTACCTTGCAAAATTTTGCCGGTGGAGTAATGTTGCTAATTTTCAAGCCATTTGAAAAAGGAGACTTTATTGAAGCACAGGGATTTATGGGTACAGTACATGAAATACAAATCTTTAATACGATCCTTAAAACTGTTGATAACCGAACAATCATTATTCCTAATGGTGGCTTATCTACCGGACCAATGACAAATTTTTCTACAGAGCCTACGCGACGTGTTGATTTTTCTTTTGGAATAGGATATAGTGATGATATCGATAAGGCGAAATCTGTGATAGATGGTTTGATAAAATCAGATAAAAGGATTCTCAATGATCCGGATCCATTCATAGCTGTTGGAGAATTGGGTGACAGCTCTGTTAATTTGACAGTAAGAGTTTGGGTTTCAAGTGCCGATTACTGGGGAGTACATTTTGATATGATTGAAAATGTGAAGAAATCATTTGATAAAGCGAAGATTTCTATTCCGTTTCCACAAACAGATGTTCATTTATACAAGAATTAATTACAGTTATATATCAAATAAAATATATGAAATATTTTTTATTTATAAGTTTGTTCTTTGCCGGAACAAACTTATATGCACAACAATCGGACACCACCTACTGGAAAAGGTCATTTAAAGGTTCAATTAATTTCAATCAAGCTGCATTTTCACAAAATTGGACTGCAGGAGGTGTAAATTCTATTGGATTAAATTCTCTGATTAATTATAAGTTTAATTACCTCAAAGGCAAAAATTCTTGGGACAACGAAATAGACATGCTATTTGGATTTATCAATAATGATGGTCAGGGATATCGAAAAAACAATGACCGTATTTATATAGACACCAAATACGGCCATAAAATTGCGCCTAAATGGAATGCCTTTGCGGCATTCAATATTCTAACGCAATTTTCCAAAGGATATAAATATGAAAATGACAGTCTCGACAGGGAAGTTTCTACACTTATCTCAGAATTTATGGCACCAGGATATTTTACTTTGTCATTGGGGTTTGAATATGTGCCCAAGCCATATTTCAAATTGCGGCTTGCGCCGCTTGCTCCCCGTGTTACTGTTGTAAAAAACAAAGATTTATATCTGAATGTCGAAAATAATTATGGAGTTGACATCGGCAAAACAACAAGAACAGAATGGCTGGCATTTCAATTTTTGGCAGATTTCGATAAAGACTTGAACGAAAATATCAATTTAAAATTTAGATATGTGCTATTTGCCAATTATGAAACTTTTAATGTAGATCAATTTGATCACCGCCTCGATGCCATAGTTAGTGCTAAAATTGCTAAATATTTTGATGTGAAATTGGGAGCAATTCTCGTCTATGATTATGATCAGGACAAAGATGTGCAACTAAGCCAGGGATTCAGCATCGGTTTTGTTTATTCGTTTAAAAATTTTAAGGACGAAGAATAAAACTATTCAAACAGAAAATCTTTGAAATCGATATTTTGAAAAGATAGATTGGCTGAGTGAGGTATTTCTATCAATGGAGTTCCAATAAAATTTTCTGACAGATATTCTTCAAATATCATTTTACTGTCATTTATAATCATTTTGTCATCACTGGGAAAATGATTATAAATGACAGCTGATATGGATATTTCATGCTTTTTGCATAACTCCAAACTCATAAGGGTATGATTGATACTCCCTACCTTAGCCGAGGTTACTAATATTAGTGGATAACCCATCTGCTTTATAAAATCAATAATTAGAAAATCTCGCTTTATCGGTACGTACAATCCACCGGCCCCTTCAAGTAAAATAAGATCGTGGGACTTTTGCAATATTTTGGTAGCATCAGTAATCTTCTTCATATCTATTTCCATGTTTTCTGCTTTTGCCGCAAGATGTGGTGAAGATGGTTTTTCTAGTACGTATGGGCAGGTGAGAAAGTTAAGGTCTTCTTCGAGAAGATCAATATTCATAAGCTTTCTGTGTGCAATGATATCTTCAGCAATTCCATTGCATCCGGTTTGAACCAATTTTTGGGTAATTACCTTAATCCCTTTACGAAGAAAATGTTTTGCTAACAATCCTGTAGCAATCGTTTTTCCACAGTCAGTGTCAATTCCACTTACAAAATATACGCTTTGCTTCATTATATTTTCTTTGCTATTATAATTATAGGATGGTAAGTGAGCGAAACCCCTTTTCCAATGCTCCTGAATTTTCTATTATACTCATTATTAAAATTTACCAGCTGACCCCTGGACCAAAATTGCCTCTCAATTCCATTGGCACCTAAATATTTGATATGCTTTAATGTTTGCACGGGTGATTTGAAATGAAGTTTATGCTCAAATTCAGTTGCACTAATAATCTGAAAATACTTATTCAATAACTTTTGAAGTTCACTTAAAGATTTGTAGTCCAATCCCTGCCCAAGCACACTTTTTATTTCGCGATAATTTTTTTGTCCAAAAGTTGAAAAGGCAAATATTCCATTTTCATTCAAAGCCTCATAAGCGTGTCTAATAAAACTAGAAATATCATTGAACCACTGGATTGTAGAAGCGGATAGCACTAAATCCAATCCATTTGGGAAAGGCATATTTTCAGCATCGGCGCTGATGAACGACCAATCAGGATGCCCACAAAGTATTTTATTAATATGTTTTTGTGCAGAAGGGGCAATGTCATTTGCAATGTAACTATCAACTTTAATGTGAGAGAGAAATTCCTGAGTAAGCAAACCTGTGCCACACCCAACCTCAAGAACTTTGTGAAAAGAATCATGAGAATAATCCAACAATTTAGCAATAAGCTTTTTACAAATCTTTTTTTGTACACAAGCATTATTATTGTAGGTCTCGATATGTCGATCGAATTGCTGTCGAATGTAATCTTTGTTTTTTATCATTTTACATCACATATTTCTAATATCCTTTTCCAGCTTTCAATTTCAAGGAAAGGAAAATGTGCCCAGCTTTTTGAGATTACTTTTGTTCTGCCATTCCAATAATTAATTTGATTTAGAGAAGGTATAATAAGATCGTTATCTCCAATCAAAGCAAAATCCCAATTGAACTTTCCAAATCCAAATTCCTCGATATGATCATAAAAAAATTGCAGCTCGGTTTGCTGGTCATTTATTGATCTTTGCGACATCAATTCAGAAGCCAATTTATAGTTATTCATTCCACCCAACATTCTGATATTAAATTTCTTTTTGTTGCGCTCATCCCAGTTTGAAAGTGTCTTTTCAAATATATTATTGGATATTCCATAGTCATTATGCATGGGGAATGGCGTGCCATTTATGGCGATTGAAGTAGCTATGTTTATGTCACTGTATGACAGTATTTTATGAGCGAAACATACACCCAAAGACCAGGCCACAAGGTGTATTTTTTTATAATTAAATTCTGCATTGATAATAGTGTCAAATTTTCCATAATTTGAAAACATGCAAATATCTATATTGCCACTTTGCAAATTTTTTATAGCATTTTGGTCCATACCCCAGCCATTAAAAAATATGATGCATTCGCTATTGTGATTTCTATTAATCCAGTATTTGTTCATGTGAAAATATTATGAAACAACAATGCTATTATGGATGGATTCATACTTATAAAATATATCAAACAGTGGTTCGAGCTGTTGATGGGTAATAGAGGCATTTATTGAAAATCGAATTCTGGCACTACCTTTAGGTACAGTTGGGTGCCTTATCGGAAGAGTATAGAATCCATTCTTTTTCATATAATCTGCAAATCCAATCACATCATGGTTGTTGCCTAAAATATACGGTACAATGTGGCTCTCTGCCTTGAGATTTAATTTTTGAGAGAAGTATTTCCAATTACCATCTATTTGTTGACGAAGACCATTTAGCTCAGGTAATTTATTGAGTAGAAATTGTGTCCATGCAAGATTGAGTGGAGGCAAACCTGTAGTGTAAATCAAGCTTCTGGACTTGTTGACTAGATACTTTTTAAACAATGCATCACAAATCACAAAAGCTCCAACAGATGCTAGTGACTTTCCAAATGTGCCTACGATAAAATCTATTTCATCAATGAGATGTTCCTCTTCTGCACAACCCAGCCCATTGGCGCCGGATACACCAAATGCATGTGCTTCATCCAGATACAAGTATGTGTTGTATTTATGTTTTATATCCACTAACCTTTTTAGGTCGGTTTTCAAACCGTCCATGCTAAAAATGCTTTCTGTTACGATGAATACATTTTCATAATCATTCCGTGTTTTTATCAAAATCCTTTCGAGATGATCTAAACTCATATGGTTGTACCTCCTGGAATCTGCGGTGCTCAATTGCATGGCGTCGACAATGCTTGCATGAACTTCCTTGTCTGCAATGATCAAATCTCGTTTATCAGCAATTGCTGGGAGAATACCCATATTGGCATGGTATCCGCTATTAAATACCAGACAAGCTTCCCTGTCAAAAAGTTCGGATAGGGTATCCTCTACTTTTTTATATTGCATTATATTTCCGGTCAGTAATCGTGTAGAAGAAGCACTAAGGCTTAGTTTTTCTAAATCTGAAGACGCTAAAAATTCCCGGTATAATTTTTTATCTTCATTCAATCCCAAATAATCGTTGGAAGATAAGTTGACTAGACCAGAAGGTGATGATACCGGCAATGAGCGCAAGTTTTTTAACCTTTCAAGTTGCTGGAGATTATCGATATATTTTTGGTTTTTACTCATAGCTCGGCGACGACATTACAAATGGCAAGAGTGAGTTTCGATAGCTGTTCTTTTTCTATAATATAAGGAGGCATGAGGTAGATTAATTTTCCAAAAGGCCTGATCCAAACTCCCTGGTCAACAAATATTTTTTGAACTTCCGGTACATTGACAGCTTCTTTCATTTCCACAGCACCTATTGCTCCCAGTACCCGCACGTCCGCTACTTGTGGCAATGATTTCAACGAACAAAGCTCATCTTCAAGTTGAGATTGTATAGCCATGATTTTACTTTCCCAATCATTAGAAAGCAATAAGTTGATGCTTGCATTAGCCACGGCGCAGGCCAGGGGATTACCCATAAAGGTTGGTCCATGCATAAAAACTCCAGGGTTCCCATTAGATATTGTGTTGGCAACATTGTTTGTGCTTAGCGTGGCTGCAAAGCTCATGTATCCTCCAGTAATGCCTTTGCCCAAGGTCATGATATCCGGTGAAACACCAGCGTGCTCACAGGCAAACAGTTTACCTGTGCGGCCAAAACCTGTAGCGATTTCGTCAAATATCAACAATATCCCATGCTCATCGCATAGCTTTCTTATTTCCTTCAAAAATTTTGGATGATAAAACACCATACCTCCAGCTCCTTGCACGATAGGTTCCAGGATGAATGCGGCAATTTTGTTACTCTTTGCTGTCAATATTTTATTGATGGGTTCTAAATCTTGTTTATTCCATTCACCATTAAATTTTGAAGAAGGAGAGGGGACAAAATTTTGCTTTGGCAGATAATCTCCAAATATATTGTGCATGCCAGTAACCGGATCGCAAACCGACATGGCATTCCAGGTATCTCCATGATAACCCTTTCGCAAGGATATAAATTCTTTTTTTTCGGGCTCGTTTTTAGCATACCAATATTGCAAGGCCATTTTCATGGCAACTTCAACAGATACTGATCCTGAATCACTAAAGAAAACTCTGTACAATGGCTTTGGAGTAATCTCCACCAATTTTCGGGCTAAGGTAACTGCCGGCTCATGTGTAATTCCTCCAAACATAACATGGGCCATGTTTTTTAATTGCTTTTCCATAGCTGCGTTAAGCACGGGATGGTTGTAGCCATGAATGACGCACCACCAACTTGACATACCTTCGACAAGCCTTCGGCCATCTTCCAATTCTATGAATACTCCTTCGGCACGCTTTACCGGATAGCATGGAATTGGCTTGGTTGCTGAAGTGTATGGATGCCAGATCAGCTCTTTGTCGTATGCTATAAGATCGTCGTTAGTGTATTTAGTCATTTGAGATAAATTCAAAACCCGCATCTTTAAAAATTACTTTGTCTTCATCGACAGACGTTCCAATGGTCGTAAGTAAATCGCCTACTATTGCTGAGTTAACACCAGCTCTCAAGGCTTTGTGCTGAAATTCTTTAATCAATATTCTTCCGGCAGCAAATCTTATGCTTGCCCTAGGATTGATAAACCTGAAAATCGCAAAAGTTGTCAGAACCTCTTCTTCAGTCAGTGGCTTATGGTATCCCAAGGGTGTGCCCGCTACCGGACTTAGCATGTTTACAGGAATAGATTTTATTTCCATTTCTTGTAAGATAAAGGCCATCTCGATTCTGTCATGCATAGTTTCTCCCATTCCAATGATTCCGCCTGAGCAAATATCAAGGCCTACTTCCTGGGCCCATCTGATAGTTTGTATTTTTTCACTCATGGTATGCGTGGTGCAGACCTTTGGAAAATAGGAGGGGGAAGATTCTAAATTACAGTGGTAGGTTGAAACACCGTTGTCCTTTAATTTTTTCAGTTGGTCTTTAGTCAATAATCCCATGGAGGCACATAAATTCAACCCGGTATTTTCCTGGATAGCTTTATAGATCTCTATCAAATTATTCAATTGCCCTCGATTGGCCTTTCGCCCTGCAGTCACCAACGACATTCTGTTGACACCCTTATCTGCATTGTATTTTGCCTGCTGCACGGCTTTACCTTTGTCGATCATGGCATAGACTTCTATTTCACTATCGTTGTGAATAGATTGGCTGCACCATTTGCAATCTTGCGGGCAATTGCCCGACTTGGCATTGGTAATGGAACATAGTTCCATTTTATTTCCACAAAAATGTAATCTTATATCATCAGCAGCCTTGTACAATTGCTCCTTGTCAACAGATCGAGAAAGCAATTTCGCCTCTTCAAAATTGATGAGTTCACCGGATAATATTTTTTCTTTTAACTTATTTATCATCTTAATTATTTGACATAAAAAAACCTGTCATTTCCAGTAAGAATATGACAGGCACAATTATAATTGCTCTTAATAAATTGAGACTATTTAATGAAGATTTTTGAAGAATAAGTGGGGTATTAATTATTAAGCCTTCATTTTCCAGATCTATAATATTTGGATCAATTTCTTCAGTTAATTCTAAATCTTTCAATTGCAGAATTAGCAAATTGATATATTGTTCACATTTTAAATAACCATGATTGCAAAGCTCAACACCTAATGTGCCGATTTTTATTATAATTCCCAGAGAAGAAAAAATTGAATATCCTTTCCTTGAATATTGCGAAAAAATAAATTCTGATTTGGCTATGTTTTTTGTACACATCATGAGGGTGCAAAGATAGTACTAATTCATGTGTTAAAAAATTTTGGCAATCCTGGGATTTGCACTACAATCCCTAGACCTCACCGACACAGATGCCTGAATATCCATAGTCCCCAGATTTATTCTGGGGCCTGTTAGCAATTGGCAGTAAGCCCAAATAACTTCAGACCAAACCAAAAAAAAGCAAAAGCCCTATTCTTCATCCTCATGGGAAAATTAAGGCTTTTCTCTATTGCAAACATTCTTGCAGATAGCAAACAGATGCCGGAACAGGTCCGGCAAGGCTGCCCTCGATAGTCCCCGGACACCGTTCCGGGGTCTGCTTGCACAATTCAGTAGCCCAATAATCACAAACAAATTAGCTAAAGCAAAAACCAATAATTAAAGATTCAAATATCCCAGTGGATTTTCTTCTGCAACTTTTTGCCACAAGTCATCACCCAATAAGCCTCGGAGGTTCATTCCGAATTTCCGCTCAGAACCTTCGATTTCTGTCATATAATAATCTGTCACAAACAAAACGTGATCCCTAATATCTTCATTGGTCTCCAGAAAGGTTTTGAGTACAGGTAGTAAATCTGTGCGAACCAATGTGTAACTTATATCGGCATATACATTTTTATAACGTTGGTCTTTGAGCAACTTGTTGACTTTGTATAACCATGTGTTTTCCAGGTCCTGATGCCAGGATTCTTTGAGATATTTATCCCATTCTCCAGAGCCACCATAGTGAGCAAAACAAATTTTTAAATCCGGGTATTTTTCAAGTATCGGCAAATACTGATCAGGATTGGTATATACATCAGTAAACAAGCTGTTTTTCTGCTTTTGATGCAAAACACCCATGGGATCAGTTCTTTTTTCATTTGTCAGTTTTCCACGATAGTATACACCTCCTCTGGTGCAATGCGTCATTATTGGGATTTGATTTTTTTCTGCGTATTTATAAACTTCATCAAGACGTGGGTCGGCTGGAAAATATCCTATTGCCGGATACAATTTAATCCCAGAAAAATTTTGCTCCTCGATATATTTCTTTACGATTTCAAATACGTTTTCTCGATCGGGATGTGCAAAAACGAAGGGGTAGATATGGTCAGGATATTGTTGTTTTAACTTCGCCAATTGATCGAGCTGAGTAGTAAATTTTTCTGGAATATCACCAGCTTCCATAAATTCCATGTCCATGGACAATACCACCATTTTAGTTCCTGTAGGATAAAAACCCTGTAAATGTTTAAAGATATCTTCCTGATTACCTATCCCTGAAATCTTCTGGAAATTGTAGTACTTTTTAATAAGATATGAAAGTCCATCAAGTTTTACTTTTTTTAGAAAGCCGGACATTTTTGGCGTTACAGTATATTTTGCAATGGATTTTACATAACCGGGTAAAAAGTTTCTGGGTATGTGGTCTTCATTGAAAATATGCGTATGGCAGTTGTACATGGTAGTTTTATGTAAATTTTACAGTTGATCAAAAAACTATGTTGCCAACGGCGGACCACCAGGAATGGTAATTCTGGTCTTATTATTTTTATAATCTACTCTAACACCGGTAAATTTTGCAGTAAGGTATTCTCCAAGAAAAATCGAACCTGATATTCCATCACCTTCCATTTTTCCTGAAAAGAGGTAAATTAATGAGTCACCTGGAATTTGATATTGGCTCTTCATTTTTAACTCATTACCTTCTACCATACCGATAAGATTGAGTGAATTAAAATCAGTTTGATGCATTCCCTGAATCCAATTTCCATCCTGATTGATAAATAGCTTATGATTGCTTTTTCCGCTAAGGAAAGATATTTCTAATTCCCAGTGACCACTGATATCTGCTTTTGCAGCTTTCAAAGTATCATTTATTGCAGAACGTTTTTGCGACAAAATACCATAAAGACGCTCAGCTACCACTTCTGCATTCCCGGGTTGCATCTGATTTGGCGTAATATTGATAGACGTCATATTGTCCTTAGATTTACTGCCAATAGCAATCCTGGTTTTATTTCTTGCGACCTCTTCTGCAACTTCTTCGCCCGTGATATTTAATTGATCTGCATCCCATTTAATATGGAGAACAGGAGCATGGTTAGAAAGGCCTTTGGGCTGAGTTACTTCAGTACTAACCCCTTTTACGGAAATCATCTTTTTAGAAATGAGGTCAAGCCACGATATCCATTCTTTCCATTCGGCTTTGTGATCGCGTGTAATCCATGCTTCAACGCCTGCAAGCATGCCCAGCATTTCTTCTTTACCCACTTTATTGTCCCTGCCAGGGCCATGATGAGGAGAACTTGCCTGCCAGGTGGACATTAATATATCTTTCTTTCCCAGCAATAATCCGGCGCACTGAGGACCGCAAATAGCTTTTCCACCACTATATGCTACTACTGTCGCACCTTGCGCAAGATGTACCGGAGGTAGCGTAAGGTTTTCTGCTGCAGCATCCATAACTACCGGGATGTTATGAGGCTTGGCCAACTTTGCAATCACTTCCAGAGAAAATGGCTGTCCCGGGTCCGACTGACTACCAGCCAACACATAAATCATGGCAGTTTTGCTATTGATTGCTTTTTGCATTTCTTCAGCTGTATCAACAGTAATAACTTTCACACCAATGTTACGGATGCCATGGTCATAAACGTTTCTGGAGTAACGAGGTATGATAACCTCGGTTTTTTCCATGCCTTCAAGATTGGGTATGCGAATCAATAATTCGGGATTCCCTCCGGTAACACATGCAGCGGTGAAATGCTTTAATGCTGCCGCACATCCTGCAGCAACAACTCCCCATTCTGTTTTGGTTAATTCACCAAGTTTCTTGCCAATGGCAAAGGCCAATTCATCGTATTGAACAAAATATCCAGAGGCGGCCTCCATGGCCTTTAGTACTTCGGGCCTTTCAACCGATCCGCCCAAGATGGTAAACGTTCCTCTACAATTTATAATAGGCTCAACACCCAATGAACGATAAATATTTTTTTCCTGACCTTTAATTTCTGGATTATTAGGATTGGCGAGTAAGTCCGGTGCCATGGCTGTGCCAACTAATGGTATCACCGACAATTGCTTGATAATTTCCCTTCGATTCATAATAATTTATTTTGGGTTTCATTGTACAGGCTATGCCTGAGATAATTTCTGTAATCTGATTTCCACAGATAAGTTTATGCTCGCATGATTATATTTTCTTAGAATCAAAGATTCTGAATTATATAATCACATGAAGAAGAAAAAGTAATGAAATAATTGCTTATAAGCAAAATTACGAAGTCAATAATAAGCATTGGTTGGCTATAGTAATTTTGAATCAATTATTTGCCGAAAATATATTTTAATAAAAGAGGGGTATTTTAGTAATTTAATAAAATTATTAGTTTAATATAATGCATTTAAAACCCTCTTAATCAAAGATTTATAGATATAACATTATATTGTATCATAACAAATAATAAAGATCAACTTTCAATATCTATTTTTCTATTTTAATGAGGGATTTGCCTTTAGAGGTGCAATTCCATCTTTTAATATGGATTCTAATTTCTCAGGAATAATTGCCCGTGGGTATTTTTTAATTTCTAAAGTATAGTGAAAATCTTCTGTGATTTGCATTTTTGGCATTTTAGCCAAAGGTTGTTCCTGAACATCTAATATCCTCATAGAATATTTGCTTGTATTCATGGAGGTAAGTTGGCTTTCAATGATATTCTTTATTGAATCGGCCTCGATGGCCTTATGAATTGCCAATTGTTCTTTGAATTTGTCAGCATCAAAGTGATGTAACTGGTTATATTTTGATTCCTGAGCATAGACGGAAGCTGAAAACGTAATTGAAACAATTGATATTATTATCGATTTTATCATGGCGAGTTTGGTTATTATTATTTCTTGATACTTCTTTTTTAAGTTTCTATTATTTTATACGATTAAATGTGTTGAGGGATTGCATATGGAGCGCGATAAATTTTTGTAAGCATTGCATTTGCTTCAGCATCGTTTTTAAATTCTTTCACCATTGGATCAAATTCCAAACTTCGCCCCAGACGATACGATATATTTGCCAAATGGATCAACGAACAAGAAAGTACGCCATCTTCAATCTTAGCATTTAATTGTTGCGGATCATTGTTTTTAATTGCTTCCGTAAAATTTGAATAATTATTCCCCAATCCACCTCCAGTTTGTCCGGGGGTTCTTTCCTTACCATGAAATGTTTCCCATCTATCTACATTTTTCAACATATACCCCTCAGAACCCATAAATATATTTCCAACGGTATTGGCACTGCTTGTCATGTATCCACCTGCAGCATCGTCTTTTTTTCTGCCTCCAAAGCCTTCTAAATTATGATCCCAATGTCTCACTTCAAAAACCAACATTTTTTTCTTATCTCCTGTACCTTGATTGTTGTCAAATTCGAAAGTAGAAATTTGGGTATTTGGCGTTTCCTGATCGTCATCAAACATAAAATGCGCCCCTGTTGAGGTAATTTTGGTAGGCAGGCCAACATTCATCCCCCAACGGGCAATGTCCATTTCGTGTACTCCCTGATTACCCATATCACCATTTCCGTAATCCCACTGCCAATGCCAATTGTAATGAAATCTATTTTGTGAAAATGGCTTTTTTGGTGCCGGTCCCATCCACAAATCATAGTGAACACCTTTCGGAATCGACTCATTGGGCGTTTTCCCAATAGTATCTCTTCGTTTATAACACAAAGCTTTTCCATAGTAAACCTCTCCTAATTTGCCCCCATGTAAATATTCAGCCATGGATTGCGCACAAGGATTACTTCTTTGCTCGGCACCATCCTGTACGATCACATTATATTTTTTTGCCGCTTCCAAAAGTTTTTGTCCTTCATGAAATGTATGGCAACATGGTTTTTCAACTGATACATGCTTGCCAGCCTGAATGGCCCAAATAGACGCCAGCGTATGCCAGTGATTTGGTGTAACGATTGAAACGGCATCAATACTTTTATCATCAAATAATTTTCTTAAGTCTGTATAAATCTTTGGTTTAGGGATATCAAGATCAGTAAAATGTTTCTTCACCCGCTCGTCAAACAGGCTCTCATCAACATCGCAAATAGCTGCCACGCGAACATTGTCAATTGCGTTGTATGATTTGATATGATTTTGCCCCATGCCGTGAATGCCTACTACGGCTACATTAAGTCTATCATTTGCACCTTTCCAACTACTATTTTTCCCAAAAATGTAGGGAGCTGTTGTCAGTGCCAAAGACATTGATGCCGCTTTTTTTGCGAATGTTCTTCTATGGATTTTTTTCATAGTTATCAGGCGTTTTTAAATTATCTTAAATCATTAAAATATTAAATATAAGCGTATAAGAGCACACTTTTTTATTACTTCTTACTTTCTTTTATCTTTGGATATAATACCAATTTTATCAAATGGAATATTCTGGAAACCGGGAGGATACATTTTTGCATTGAATTTTATCTGGTATTTTTTACTTTCAATTGAATAAAAAGAATCATCCATGTCAATCATGTTATCTTGAAAATAAACCAGGGTATTATCTACACCATTCAACATTTCTATCCATGTTCCTCCGGAACTGATATTTCTAATAAATTTATTGCCCTTGGGCAAAACAGGATCATCCTCCAGCAACTTCACAAGTTGTGGATATCTCTTGCTATAAGGTTCTTCTTGAGGGTGAATTGCCTCCAATCTATTAAATAATGTTTTGTTACTGCCATCGAAATAGTACTTTGCCCAACCCAAACCTCTCGCATCAACATGCATTGCTGGCTGGCCGTCAATGACAATATTATTTTCAACTATATTATCTCTTCCTCCACCAATCATGATGGTTCGTCCGGCCTTGTAAAAAATATTTCCAAAAATTGTAGCACCACTTGACCAATCATCCAGATAAATCGCCATCACGTCTGTCCATCCTTCCTGGCCTTCAACCCCATGCAAGTGGTGAAAATAATTGTATCGGATTGTGCTGCCTCGCTGAGTCCAGTCACGGCCATTATAAAAGGCACCTGCATCGCCGGTTTCCATACATACTTTATAGATCTCATTGTATTCCATCAGATGGTCATTTCCCCAGAAAAATACAGCAGTATGCGGAAGGTCGTGAATAGTATTGTGGCTCACTATATTGCCAACGCCATACATAAATATGCCGGCACGATAAGTACGAACCAAACGTGAGCAATCATAAATATCACAGTTTTCAACAAAATTTTTCCCTGGAGTTAAAGTCTTTCTGTCTCCTCCTCCAAGCATTACACCCCCTTCACCAGTTGAATAGATAACACAACCAGACACGCCATTTTCAGTTCCCGGATCTCCATTGTAAAGGGTATTATTATAGATCAACCCACTGATGTTTCCTTCCATCTTGCCAATGCTTACAGCCACCGTGCCCAAATTTCTTAGGATACAATTTTTAATTACATTATTTGATCCTCCAACAATCTCCACTCCAGCACCTCGTGAATATTCCAGGGTCAGATTTTCTATGGTTACGTTTTGTGTATTTTTCAATTTTATAATCGGTTGCCTTAGTATAGTGACAAATATCCGTGCCTTTTGGGGATCAGAAGGAGGCCAAAAATAAAGGATACCTGTTTTGCGATTGAGATACCATTCCCCCGGAGAATCTAACTCCTCCAATATATTTAAAGCATAAAACCTTTTGCCTTCTGTGTATGGATATCCAGATGGAGTTGTTGAAACAATCAACTTGTTAACAGTATCAATCTCAGAAACTTTTACGTAGGTGTCTGCCCAGTCGTATTTCCAATAACCATGCAGCCAAACATCCGGAGCCTGCAGCCAGTCTGCCGGACGGTTCCCTGAGTACGAAAACCCTTTTTCATCCAGGTGCTTGGGCACATCACTGATAGTTGTCCACTGATCATTGGGCCATCGGGCAAGTGTCATGGGACGCTCATCAAAATATAATTCCAGACCTGAAGGCTGTATAGATTTGCCAAATCCTCTCGCAGTCATTTCTCCATATTCATGGATTCCCAGTGCTTTTAGGTCAACTTGTAAAACTTGATGATGATATTGAGATCTAATTTTATTAGCGGCAATTGATTTTAAATCCAATGGTTCAAATCCTTTTATTTCCATTCCTCCAATCAGATGAACATCCTCCTCCTGATATGCAGAAATGGTGATGGGCGAATTATCAGATAAATCATATTCATTGAGCGAAAAAGATTGTTGATGATTATAATAACCCTCACGAAGATGAACGGTTATTGCCATATTAGAATGTTCCTTGAAAGCAGTTTTAGCTCTTTCGAGTGTGGCAAAGGGGTTTTCTATGGAGCCATCGTTTTGGTCATTTCCTGCTGGAGAAATATAATAATGCTGCTCGGGAATAGAGGTGAAAATAACCGAAAAGTGAAAAATTACCATTAGTAAAAGATTCATTCCAATATTCATTTAGTTTATATAAAACAGAGAAAACAATTTATGGTAGTTAAATTATTATTTAAAAAATATTCGCTAACTCTTTGTAACTCACCAACTTTATTTTCTTCTCAATAATTGCATCTTTAACTCTTTGGCTCATAAATACTTTAGAAACTCCATCACGATCAAAGGCAACATTTTCGTATCCAACATGGCTTATGGCTTTCATTTCATTTGTATCATAACCGGGATGATCTACAAAAAGCCAAACGCCGGGTGTAAGTTTATTGATATTGGTAATAAAGCTATCAATTTTTTCTTCGGAAGTTAAATGGCTTCCGCCAAACCCCTTCATTTTTTTATAACTATACTCATCAAGATTTATTTCTATTTTATATTCCTTTCCAAGACGTTTTACCAATTCTTTGATTTTAGGATCTGCATCTTGGCATCCCATATGACCAGTATAGTGAGATAGATGAGGGAGTTTAGCTTTTGCCAATTCTATTTGTGCTCTTAGTTCAGCCTCAACTTCTTCAAGTTTCCAATCATTTTCCAAAAGAAAAGAAACTCCGGGAATATTATTTTTCCATATAAAAGAGTGGAAATACCCATTTTCATCCACCAGACTCGGACAGTGGGTGAGGGGCCGCCATTTTATATTTTGCCATTCGCTGGTTAGCGTGAGATGAATTCCTACATCGTAATCGGGATGGTCATTTAGTAATTTTACGGCTTCTTCAAACCATGGAGTAGGGACCATAATTTCTACCGACTTCGCTATGCCTTTTGTATATACATCAACACAAGCTTGATTGACAGCATGTGTCATTCCAATATCATCAGCTCGCACGATCAGGTATATTTCGTTTTTTTGTGCTTGGGAATAATTTATGGAACAAAGCATCAAAGAAAAAATAGTTAATAGGTAGGTTTTCATTTGTATTGATTTGAAGGATAAATTTAGAAAGACGAGAGGTGGAAAAAAATATTTTGTAATGATTCATTGATTTGATTACAAACTAAAATTTTAGGGAGGGGGATATTTAAATTTTGAATCAAACCACAACTCCTATCTCCCGTTGTACTACCTGAATGGGTAATAACATATTGGATTTTTGAATCAAACCACAACCAGCTTTTGTATATGAAAGGGGTGATGGATAAAATAAGCCACTGCCACACCAGGGACTTGGGTTATCATTG